>CAYOLE010000029.1:0-12199 GCA_964404705.1 uncultured Rhodohalobacter sp.
CAGGCCGCTCTAAAACCTCAGTCGATTATCTTTTATTTTAATTTATTCAGTATTTAGTTTTTCGTCGGCGGAGAGATTTCCCCAAGAGGATACCTTCGGCAAGAGGGTTGTCCATCGATTTTTTCACACATTCTGATAAACATCTACCTTCCCAGAAGGATCTCATTTATTAGGGGGACTTTAATATTCATAATATAAGAATCGCACTCAGGTTTAAATCTAAAACCTATCTACTATTTTTCCGTCTCTGTTAAGCTGCCCTGCTGCCGGCTGTGACTTTCAGAATTAACAGGTGATGAAGATTTATGAGAGGAGATGCTACGGGTTTAGTTCAAGAATTCTCATTATCATGTTAAACCGAATGGATATGATTTTCCGATAATTAGTGTTATGACTCTATCCCGATTTAGCCTATAAAATCTTTCCAGGCACAGTTTCCATTCTTATTTACAGAAATGATCAAAAATCACAAAAAAAAGCCGTATATTAAAGGCTATCAATTTTTCGATTTTTGATACGTTTGATGATCACAAATTGGAAATCACTTTAATTCACATTTTCCGTTTTAAAAGGCGGATAAAGACACATCTTTATGATTCAGGACATTCGAAATATCGCCATTATTGCTCATGTTGATCACGGAAAAACCACGCTTGTGGATCAGATGCTTCGGCAGAGCGGAACATTCAGAGAGAATGAGCAGGTTGCAGAACGAGTAATGGATTCCGGCGACCTCGAGAAAGAGAAGGGAATAACCATCAGCTCCAAAAATACCACAGTATTGTGGAAAGGAACCAAGATTAATATCGTGGACACCCCTGGACACGCCGATTTTGGCGGAGAAGTGGAGCGGATTCTGAAAATGGTTAATGGAGTGATTCTTCTTGTGGACGCTGCAGAAGGTCCGCTGCCGCAGACAAAATTCGTTCTGCGAAAGTCTCTTGAATTGGGTTATCAGCCGATTGTTCTCATCAACAAAATCGACAGACAGGATGCCCGCCCGGATGCTGTGTTAGATATGATTTTTGATCTCTTCGTTTCTCTTGATGCGAGCGATGAACAGCTTGATTTTCCTGTTCTTTATGCAGCCGCAATTGACGGCTACGCGAAAGAGGAGCTGGAGGATGAAAATATAGATATGACACCTCTCTTCGATAAAATTTTGGAACATATTCCACCCCCAAAGCAGATTTTGGACACTCCATTTAAAATGCTTGTCAGCAGTGTGGACTGGAATGATTATGTGGGTCGAATTGCCATCGGCCGGGTTGAACAGGGCACAATTAAAACCAATCAGGAGATTGCGTTAATTGATCGGAAAGGTAATCAAAAGGCAAAAGGAAAAGCTACCAAACTATTTACCTTCAATGGATTGCATCGTGAACCGGTTGACCAGGCATTTGCAGGAGATATTTTTGCTATGGCAGGCTACGAAGCTGTTGAAATAGGCAATACACTCACTGATATCTCAGACCCTGTTCCAATAGAGTATTATGATATAGACCAGCCAACTATGGCTATGTATTTTCGGGTAAATAATTCTCCGTTTGCCGGACGGGAAGGTGATTATGTAACTTCGAATATGATCAAAGACCGCCTGAATAAAGAGATACGCACCAACGTGTCAATTCAAGTAGAACAGACCGATAACCCCGATATTTTTCGTGTAGCCGGCCGAGGTGAACTTCAGTTATCCATCCTGATTGAAACCATGCGCCGGGAAGGATTTGAATTTGCCGTTTCACGCCCTGAAGTGCTTTACCGCGAAGTGGATGGTAAACTTCATGAACCTTTTGAGGAGGTGGTGATCGATGTTCACACCGACTATAGCAATAAAGTAATTGATAACCTCCAGAAACGAAAAGGAATCATGACTTCCATGGTTCAGGAAGGAGAGAACAACCGTATCGAATTTAAGGTACCTTCCCGTGGTTTGATAGGATTTCGTGGCGAGATGCTTACCGAAACCAGGGGGACTGGAATTATGCATCAGCAATTCCTGGAATATGATTCTTTTGCAGGAGAGATTCCAGGCCGTACACGCGGGGCTTTAATTTCTCTTGAACAGGGTGATGTAACTCCTTACGCACTTGAAGGTCTGCAGGATCGGGGTCAGTTTATCGTGGAACCGGGTGATCCGGTTTACACGGGCCAGGTTGTGGGTGTAAATAACCGTGCAGATGATATGGTGATCAATGTTGTTAAAAAGAAGAACCTGACAAACCACCGGGCCACCCAAACATCTGATTCCGTTAAAATTTCCCAGGCAAGGAAACTGAGTCTCGAGCAATGTATTGAGTTTATCGATACTGACGAGTTGCTTGAAGTAACACCCAAAAGTTTGAGAATCCGGAAAACTTACCTGGATCACAATGAGAGAAAGCGGGCTGAGAAAAAGAAAGAGTTTGCTTGAAATACGATTCGCTGAGAATAGATCTGTTCCCTCTGTTCAAACTTATCTAACCTTTTTTGCAGAGAAGGAACACTGTATTTATACAATATTTTGTCTCATCTTCCATGGTTAAATAGATTTAAATCATTGATTTTACTGTGGATTCTGCAAAATATATTGATTCCTTACATTAATTGGTGTTTATTTAGAAAATGAAGAGAGCAATTCATTAAAATAAGCATCAAAGTATGTCATCGATTCCTGCATCCGCAAAATATTTAATCCGTCTGCTATTAGCAGTTGCAATTGTATTTATTTGCATTATTCTTGAGAATCTGCTGGTCCCTCTTTTTTTTTCAGTTCTTTTTGCATACTTACTTTACCCCAGTGCTGAGAAACTTGAAAGTTTAGGTGTTCCAAGAATAATTACCAACCTTACTCTTATCCTTTCCGCACTATTTATAATCGTAGGATTTTTCTATCTCGCCGGCCAACTAATTCAGAACCTTTCGGAAGATTTCTCTAATGTAAGAGAGCAATTTGAAGAGAATCTCAGGTATTTTCGCGATTCAATAAATGATACTTTTGGCGTCAGTGATGACCAAATTGAAGATACAGTATCGGATATGAATGGAAATTCGGATTTTACAATAAAATTTTTTACTGCAACTACAAATACAATTGTTGCTTTTGGTCTAATGCCTGTCTACACATTTTTACTATTATTATATAGAAATAAATTCAGAGTTTTTTTAGAACTGATCACTCCCAAAAACAGTAAGGAAACCACAAATAATATAGTTGATCAAGTAGCAAGGATCGTACCTAAATATCTGAAAGGACTTATCGTTGTGGTTATTGTATTGATGTTTATCAACAGTGGTGTTTTTTGGATTATTGGTCTGGATTATCCGATACTTCTGGGTGTGATTGCAGCACTGTTCAATCTGATACCTTATCTGGGTACAGTAATAGGTTATGCAGCAGTTCTCTTGATTGTACTTGCTACACAGGAACCCACTCTGGCTTTTGGTGTAATCCTCCTCTTTTTACCGGTACAGTTTTTTGAAAATAACATCCTTACACCTAATATAACCGGATCCTATGTGCAAATTAATCCCCTTATCATTATACTTTCATTACTTGCAGGTGCAATGATGTGGGGACTGGCCGGTATGTTGTTGGTCATTCCTTATCTTGCAATGATTAAAATTATATGTGATAATATTGATTACCTAAAACCGGTTGCCTATCTCCTGAGCACTCGAGGAACAGAAGCTTATCTGCCATCATTTACCAAGATTAAAAAATGGACCCAATCTAAATTTGGTTAATATTGCTTGGTGAATGAATAGAAAATAGATGGTGTTGCAACCATCATGCAAAACTTTAACAGTTATCGTGTTTTTAAAAAAAATAAGCATGGGCCTGTAAACTCTGGGGATTATGTACTTTACTGGATGCAGATCAACAGGCGTTTTTACTATAATTTTGCGTTGCAGTACGCTGTTGGATGGGCCAATAAGCTCAATAAACCACTTCTGATTCTCGAAGCTTTTTCCTGTGATTATCCCTGGGCCACTGATCGTTCTCATACATTTATGATGCAGGGGATGAGAGAACACTTCGATTATGCCAAGAATAATGGATTAAACTATATCTCGTTCGTAGAAAATGTGCCCGGTCAATATGATGCATTACTGAAGAATCTTGCTTCCAGAGCGTGCGTATTGATAACCGATGAGTACCCGGTATTCATCATGCGGAAGCGGAACGAAAGCTATCCCAAAAAGCTGAAACTTCCTTACATTACCGTGGATAGCAATGGACTGATACCTCTTGGGCTTACAGAAAAAGATCCTTACAGTGCATATGTTTTTCGAAAAATCATGCAGAAAAACTTCATTGAGGCTTTTACAAATCCACCATTGAAGAATCCACTCAAAGAGCTGAATAACACAAAAGAGATTCAGTTGGCCACATCCAGCTATAAAGATTTACCGAAGGCAGAACAAGCTCTCAACAATATATCAGAATTTATTGCAGATCTGAATATCAATCACAGTGTACCCCCGGTCGATTTAAAAGGAACGAGGCGGGCGGCATTGGGTATATTGGGCCATTTCATTAAAAATTCTCTGCCTGAATATCATGAAAAGCGGAATCATCCGGATGAAAAGAAAACAAGTCAATTAAGTCCTTGGCTGCATTTTGGTAAAATTTCAGAATACGAAATTGTAGATGCTATACTTAAACATCAGCCGGATGATTGGGACCTGGATAAGATTACATTTAATAATGGTTCAGCTGGTGGTTTTTTTAATGGCAATCCCCACATTGATAGTTTTCTTGATGAGGTAATCACCTGGCGTGAAGTCGGTTTTCATTTTGCACACCACCGCGATGATTATGATCAGTTTGAAAGCCTGCCAAACTGGGCGTTGCAGACGATGGAAGAACATAAAGATGACCCGCGCGGGCATAAGTATTCGTATAAGGAACTTACACAATCTGAAACACATGATGAAGTTTGGAATGCTGCTCAAACCCAACTTAGAGAAGATGGGATTATTCACAATTATTTGAGAATGCTTTGGGGCAAAAAAGTGATAGAGTGGACGCCTGATTACAGAACGGCTTTGGAATACCTGATTGAATTGAACAATACATATGCTCTTGATGGCCGGGACCCTAATAGCTATTCAGGTATATTTTGGTGCTTTGGCCGTTTCGATCGTGCTTGGCAGGAGCGCCCCCTTTTTGGAAAACTTCGGTATATGACCAGCAACAGTGCCCGAAAAAAGGTAAAACTGAAGAATTATTTGGAAATATATAGCAGGAAAAGTTCTAACATAAAAATATCGATATAATAACCGATAATTACTAATTATCGGTATAAATAACGATAAATAGATATTATCGACTTAAGAACCGATAATTTGAAAATATCGAATTAAAACCCGATATTAAAGTATGTATTCTACAATAACAGGTGATATCGTAAATTCAAGGGCTGTTTCAAATCCAGACATTTGGGCTGAGCCATTAAAAAAACAATTACTGAGGTATGGCACCACACCCACAGAATGGGAGATTTACAGAGGTGATAGTTTCCAGTTAGCGCTATATACAGAAGATGCATTGCGGGCAACTCTCTTAATAAAAGCTGCCATAAAAAAAGTTGAAGAAGCTAAACTGGATGTGAGGCTGGCTATTGGCGTAGGAATAGATGGAAGAAATATAAGTTCTGTATCTGAATCAATGGGAGATTCTTTTGTTTATTCTGGGGAACTATTAGATCAGTTAAAGAAAGATAAAGTGCACCTGGGGATAAAATCTCCATGGCCAGATTTTGATAAAGAAATGAATATGATGTTTAAGCTCGCATTGGTAATTATAAATTCATGGAGTTCGAATAGTGCAGAAGTTGCAGAACTTATATTTTCTGTTCCTGAAATTACGCAACAGAAAATTGCTGCAACTATTGGAATTGCACAATCATCCGTGAATGATCGTATAAAAAGAGGATCTATATACGAAATCGTGGAATTGGAAAAGTATTACAGAGAACGTGTTTCTGAGTTTATGAATAGTTATAAACGCAATACATAGAGATATGATACTGATAAAATTGATACTGGCACATTTGATAGGAGATTTTTTTCTTCAGCCCCGTTCATGGGTAGAAAATAAAATAAAAAAGACATGGATGTCACCAGCGCTGTATATTCATGTGTTAATACATATTTTGTTGATTTTTCTTCTTTTCGGGGATATGAGTGTTTGGATCCCCGCACTAATTATTGGTTTTAGTCATTATTTAATTGATGGTCTTAAGGTTTCGTTTCATACAAGTGATAACCAATCGTTTTTATTCGGAGTGGATCAGTTTCTTCATGTAACAGTCTTGATTTTCGTTTGGATTTATTTTTGGAATGTTCCTCCTACAATGGTTCAGCCCGATTATTTTTTGGCGTTGCTTACCGGTGCCTTGTTTTTAACCATACCCTCGTCAGTTATTATGCAAAAAGCAATGAGCCGCTGGAGTGATGAGATTGATGAGGAGAATTCAAACTCCTTACGGGGTGCCGGTAATTACATCGGCATGCTGGAGAGATTAATGATATACATAGCAATTCTGGGGGGGAGTTTACAGGTGATTGGCTTTTTGTTAGCCGCAAAATCTGTATTTCGTTTCGGAGATTTAACCCGAACGAAAGATCGAAAACTTACGGAATATATTTTGATAGGAACTCTGTTAAGTTTTTTGCTGGCTATTATAACCGGACTACTGACAACACAATTTTTGAGATAAAATACTCTCAGAATTTAGATTCAGCTTATAATTGTTTAATGAGTTCTGAAACGAATTTTGCAAAATCATCTTTTCTGCTTTCGGCTGCCAGTTTTACTTCAGAATGATCCAACTTTCCCGTCAGAATGCCAGCAGCCATGTTTGTTACCATTGATAAGGCTGCGGCAGGAAGATTCAGCCGAGATGCTTCAATTAATTCAGGTGCTGTACTCATACCCACTACATCAGCTCCAAGTATTCTGAAGGCACGAATCTCTGCTTTGGTCTCATAATTAGGGCCATTTGCAAACATGTAGGTTCCACGCTGAAGGTCAAGACCAATAGAAACTCCTATTTTTCTCACTCTTTCTGCAATATTATAAAGAGAGTAATTGAATACAGGTGCAGGATGTGGCGAAATGGAATGAAAAGGCCGAAAAACATCATCAATCACCACCAGATCACCAACTTTAAAGTGTGTATTGATGGCACCCGCGGCATTGGAGATGATCAGATTATTTACATTAAAAGCTTTTGCAAGATGAACCGGTAGCACTGCTTTAGAAAACGAATGGCCTTCGTAATGATGAAAACGTCCGGAAAATGCCAGAATATTTTTTCCTTCAACTTCACCGCTTATGAGCTTACCGGTGTGCCCCTGTACTGACGTTTGGGGAAATCCTGGTATATCAAAATACGCTACAGACCTGGAGTTATTTATTGATGAGGTAAACGATCCCAGGCCTGAGCCTAAAATCACTGCAGCTTCAAATTCTTCAGGAAAATCATTTTCAATAAGATAAGCTTTAATTGAAAAAATCTCTTCAGGCAGTTTCATGCTGATATATTTTCAATTTTATAACCTTTCTTATCATCATAGGCAGTGAGTTTAAAAAGCGGGTGGTGAGTTTCGTGATACGCCATGATAATAAAGCCCTGTTTGTATGCCAGGTCTTGTAAATCAGCCCTTGCTTTCATGCTTTGTTTTGGATCAAAATCATATTTTGCAGCGTAGTTTCTATTAATTGATCCGCGAGTTCCGATTACATCCCCGGCCATTACATACTTATCTCTTCCTTTTTCGTAATAAAGAGCGTTATGAAACTCTGTGTGTCCCCCAATTCTATTAATCCGAACATGAGGAATCGGTTGTTCCTCTGCATTTTTAAGGAAGCGGATATTCGCATGAGTATCAACAAAATTGAAGAAGTCTTTTGTAACCGCATTATGATCGTCAATTATTGAGTGAACTTTCTTCCATCCTGGCTCTGATACCCATAATGAGGCTTCCGGAAATGTGAGCGCCCAGTATCCGTTACTTCGGTTGGCAAGCCCCCCCATGTGATCAAAATGAAGATGGCTTAGAAATATATCGGATATTTCATAATCAGCTACAGATTCTTCGTCCAGATTTTCGAGAATAGTGTCAATAGAAGTATTTGTACCCAGTAACTCACCAATTCCGCAATCAAATAAGATGTTGCGATCCTTAGTCTTAATCAAAAATGGATTAATCGATAACTTTAGAGCTCCTTTTTGAGGTGGTGCGTCCCGATCAATTATATTGAATTCTTTATCGATTCCAACCGAAAATGTACCTTCGTAGAGAGGTGTAACTTTTGTCATGAATTTTTATAGACTCAGTACAGAGATCTGTTGATTATCTTTTTTTGTTTTCAAACTTGTCGTAAGCGTCAATAATATCCCGTACAAGTTTATGACGCACTACATCACTTTGATCAAGATAAACGAATGAGATTCCATCTATATCTTTTAGGATATTCTGGATGGTTATTAAACCAGATTCTTTTTTCCTGGGAAGGTCTGTTTGCGTAATATCACCTGTGATAATCGCCCGGCTATTAAATCCGATACGTGTCAAAAACATCTTCATTTGGGTGTTAGTAGCATTTTGAGCCTCATCCAGAATAACAAAGGCGTTGTTTAGAGTGCGTCCACGCATATAGGCAAGAGGTGCAATTTCTATAACATTCTTCGCTAACTGAAATTCCAGTTTTTCGTATTCAATCATCTCCTCGAGTGCATCATAAAGAGGACGCAGGTAGGGATCGATCTTTTCTTTAAGATCACCTGGAAGGAATCCAAGATTTTCCCCTGCTTCAACGGCTGGCCGTGCTAATATAATCCGTTTTACTTTTCGCTCTTTTAAAGCACGGACGGCCAGTGCTACCGATGTATAGGTTTTCCCGGTGCCGGCCGGACCAATGGAAAATAAAATATCGTTCTTTTCGGATTGGCGGACGATGTTCCGCTGGCCCTGAGTTTTGGCTGATATCGCTTCACCTGTATGCGTATGGAGGATTATGTCTCCTGAATCCTGTTTAAAATCCGGCTGGCTTATCTCTTCGCCACTTTCTAATTTTTCAGCAAGAGCTAAAAGAGTAGATACGTCATGCCTGGACACATCTCCGCCTCTGCGGACTACAGATATCATTTCATGAAGAATATCAGAAAGCGTGTCAACATCTGGAGACGGGCCTTTTAATTTAATTCTGTTTCCCCTGGCGGTGATAGTTGTTTCGGGGAACGCACTATCGAGCTGCGATAGATTTTTATCATCAAATCCAAGTACTACTACTGGATCTGCGTTTTCGATAATAATCGTTTTCTCAGATTTTTGTTCTTTCGTTTCGATAAGTTACTTCTTGATTTATATGCTCACATTTTCATTAAAATAGGTCCTAAACGGATTATATTAAACCAAATCAGCTCTTCCCGCATTCATTTTTGCAGTGAGATCCTTTATTGCCTTCGATACATCTTTCTTTTTGAAGACACTGCTTCCAGCCACAAGAATATCAGCTCCTTTTCGAATTAGTTTAGTACAATTTTCAGCATTTACCCCTCCATCCACCTCAATTAGGTAGTGAAGATTCATTTGCTCACGGATGGCGTTCAGTTTATAAATTTTTTGCAGGCTTGATTCGATAAAAGATTGACCACCAAATCCCGGATTAACACTCATTACCAGCACCATATCCACATCAGGCAGAATAGGGTAGAGCAGATCCACAGATGTCGCTGGATTAATTACAACCCCACTCATACAGTTTACTTCTTTAATCTTCTGAATGGTATTGTGCAGATGAGGACATGTTTCCTGATGTACTGATATCATATTAGCCCCTGCATTCGCGAAGGATTCAATATATCGATCGGGATTTTCAATCATCAAGTGAACATCCAAAAATACGTCTGGCGCTGCATCCCGGATTGTGTCTACAATGAAAGGCCCAAAGCTGATATTTGGCACAAAGTGCCCATCCATAATGTCACAGTGTAGCCACTGGATATCTGTATCCAAACAAGTTTGAATCTCTTCTCCCAGTCTTGCAAAATCGGCAGCAAGCAGTGATGGTGCAAGGATTGGCGTGTTGAAAGTCATCAGTAGTTATTTATTGATCATTGCCATTATTAGTTGTATCTGGTGGAGCTGAGATGGTTGTATCAGCTCCAACTGCACCACTTTCAGTTTCTTCCCGGGCATCAAACCGCTCCGATACAATCAATTTTAAAGATTGTCCTTCGTTTAATTGGCCCGTATCCGGAGAGAAAGACAATATGGTATTGGGAGCAACCTCACGGCTGGGTTCGTATCGGATGTCTTCGACCTGGAGACCAGCTCTGCGAATTTTTTGCTGAGCTTCTGTCAGGCTGTTGCCAACAATATCCGGTACATCCACGGTACGACCGCCGAGGCCATCGCTAACTGTTAGGTTAATCACCTCGCCTCTTCTTACTGTATCGCCTGGAGTCAAAGATTGTCGAAGAACTGTATTCCTGAACCGAGCAGTTTCGTATGTTGTTGCGCCTACTGTAAATCCATAATTTTCAATCTGTATTCGGGCGTTTGTCAGAGACATATCCACCACATCCGGCACGACAGCCGTTGGACGCACCTCAGTATTAACAGTAAGATAAACCTTTCGGTTTGGTTTCACAATCTGCAGGGGAGAGGGAGCCTGATCAATAATATAATTTGCAGGATATACGGCATTTGCCCGGCGTTCGAGTACTTCGTGACGCAAACCATACTCTTCAAGCAGATTTTCTGCTTCTGTGAGTGAAATCTGTGTAACATCTGGTACCGTTACACCCTCATTAAAATTGGTGTACTCTGGCATAATTACAAAATTAAGCAGTAATCCAATCAGCAGTATAAAAACAATAAATCCACCGGCAATATAATAGAGCCATTTATTGGTAAATATTTTCTTTATTGAATCCATATCCATACAGTTAAATTTAGTCTCCTTGGCCGAGGTTAAAAGTGGTAGGTAAGCTGCAAATAACTCGATGGCACAATACTTGTAGTGGCTTCCAATCGATTTTGTTTCAGTTGGAAAGTAAAGTAACTATCAAAAGCAGAGATTATATGATTTGCAATTAACACCATAGTAAAATTTTTCGATACTCTGAAATCTTCATTGAATCGTTCAGCAAGCGAGGCACCTTCGAAGAACATAGAACTTGCAGTGTCACCATTTCTTGAAATAAGGAAAATGTCAGGATTGGGATTTGAATCGTCGGGATCATATCCATAATCTGACCAGCCTGCCTGATACTGAAAATATTTAGCAATTAGTTCATAATACTGTTGCGAACCATATCCCGGCAAGATATGGGAGAAATTGCTGGTTTGCTGTGCATCCGGTGTAATAAACGGAGTATTCCTTTCCACATTACGTAATTTATCGATATCAATATTTTGCCAGTCTACTGAAGTGTCGAATGCAGGTTCGATCCCTTCTACCATACTACGTAATTCGTCTAAGTGCGGATTGTTCAGGCCGTGTATATCATGGTAATCTACGAGCCACTTTGCGTATTGAGTAACACTCCAGTTCTGATCGGCAAAATTTTCATAACGTTGTTTTCCCCGATTCCCACGGTTCCTATACTCCACTATAAAATAGATCGAAGTAAGTTCGAGTGCAGCGTAAAGCCCTCCACGAATCCAGCTGTTGTTTACCATTTGGCCGCTGCCGGGTACGATAGCGGAAGAAAGTAAGGCTAACCCTGGCTTTTCAGTAAAACGTTTCTGCAGTGAATTGTCATACTGATCTGACGAGTAACTACGGGCTAATATTGGCTGTATGAGATCTGCCCTTGATACTTCTATCGATTGCTTCTCAGTCTGTAATGATAGTTCTGACAGACTCTTCAATGGCTGTGAATTAATCGTGAGCGGTATAATACCAATAAGGAATGCTGCCATTAGTTGCTTCATAAAAGGTCAAAATCGAAAGTTAAACCAAAGTAAAACAGGAATTCCCGGCCATAAGATACTGTGTTATCACCCGACCCGGTAATAAAATCATCGGAAAACCTAACATCAAAACGGTTAAGACCATAGGTTCCGTTTACAAAAAATTTGAGAGGAAAAAGATAATGGCTGTTAAAAGACATTCTGAGTTCAGCCCCGATGCCTGATTTCAACTGATTCCCGATATCCAGAGAGCTTCCCCATCCGTTGCCCGTCTCCGCATAGA
>CAYOLE010000029.1:12299-22701 GCA_964404705.1 uncultured Rhodohalobacter sp.
AACTGATTCCCGATATCCAGAGAGCTTCCCCATCCGTTGCCCGTCTCCGCATAGATATGGGCAAAAAGTTTGTCGATAGTGTATGCGCCAACTTGCTGATTAATCGATTGGAAAATGGGGGTGAGATAGGAGGCACGTAAGAATGCGGTTCTCTGTCCGCCTACGGAAAAGAAGGGATAGGAACGCAAACCCGTTAATCCGCCAATATAATCGAGATAGAAAAAATCATCCGGGTTATTCAGGTAGGAATAACCACGGGCTGTAATTATGCCCACATCATCACCTCGCAGAGGGAATCCAAGTCGATAGCGCAATTCAAGCGAATGATTTTTATCTGTTTTGTAAACAGGAGAGAGTATCCCATCGTCAACTTCAAATTCATCAAGAAGCCGGCTCGGTTCATATTTGTATGTGAACCGGCCTTTTATGCCAAGCGGAGCAATATCCATATTCCGTGTGGATTCAATAAGTTCTGCAATGTAAGAGGCAGAATACCTATTTCCGCGGAAGTAACGAGATGTGCTGCCAGGCACAAATTGCTGCAATTCTTCTGATATAAAACCCTCTGTAGCAACACTATAGGGAGAGTATGCAGCGCCCAGTTCAAGTAAACTCCAGCGATTCAATTTGCTGCGCAAAAAGAGGTTTGCTTCCCATATGGAGTATTTTATATCTATTTCTTTAGTATCGGGCAGGCAAGAGGTACAGGGAAACTCTTCAATCGATAATCCGTTGCGAACATTTCGTTTTAAATTATAGAGTTCAATGCTGACCGTAGGAGACCAGCTGGCTTGAATAAATGGAATCCCGCGATGCTCAAATATCAAAAACAGATCCCGGTCGAGATCATTAATTCTTCCGGGGGAGAAAAAGTTACTAATACCGTTGGACTGAGTTGAGCCAAATCCTATCAATGCCCCGCCGAAAATGCTGATCTTTTCAGTTACATCCCTGGATGACAAGTAGGCTCCTATTTTCATATCACGCCATAAATTTTCACCCAGGGAGCCAAAATTACCTGCAGTAAGAAGTCGCGAATTGCTTCCATTTAATTTTGAATAGTTATCAAATCTAACAATGGGAAAAATATTCAGGCTCGTGATAGTTTCGCTGTAAGGACTCCATGTTCTGCTGTTAGACGCAAATTCTGATTCAATTTCAAACTCAATGGCTTCATTTTCATACTGTTCAGTATTAAACGGAAGGGACCCAATCGATTGATCATTAAAGCTATTGAGTGATTGAATCTGGTCATGAATGTGAGATTGAGATCCTTTACTCACAAGCTGTTGTTCTTCCGGCATGGCAATCATAATTGGCTCATAAACCGACTCTATTTTAGTTTTAGAGATTTTGTAACCGTCGTTAATATAATGTGAAAAGTAAAGGGTGTCGTTTTGAACAACCGGCATGAACGCACCGCCCATCACAGAGGTAATTTGCTCAATATGCTCTTCTGAAAGATTTTTTCGGTAGATATTGAAAATTCCTTCCATATCTGAAGAGAAGTAGAGATAATTTCCTTTGGGATCAATCCATGGATCACGCAAATCTATATAGCGATTTTCAAATATAGGAGAAGTGGTTCCTGTTTCGACATCAAATCGAAAAATATTTCGTGATCCGTCAAGTGCTCCGGCCATATAAATAGCCTCTCCCGATGGATGCCATACCGGGGTATAGATTGTTTCACCGGAATTATAATCTGTAAGCCGGGCAATCTCTTTTGTATCAAGATCAACAGTTACAAGGTTTTGAGTACCGTCTTTCTGTTGAACGGCGACAGCTTTGTTTTCTGATGGATGCCAGGCTGGTTCCTGAATCCGCGCATTTTCTGTGATTTTATGTTTTTTCTCATTTTCAATATTAAAGAGATAGAGATCCTGATAGGTTTCACCCAGCCTGTTTTTTTCAGCTCTGCTGTAAAGAATATTTTTACTATCCGGTGAGAATGAATATCGGTTACTTATAAAATCGAGCGCGAGGTTCTCTCCCATACCGTGTGATGCATTGTAGAGCTGATCTGAATCGAGTTGATGCTCACCTCCAACTTCATCGATCGAGACGACAGCTGAATCGGTGCGGACCACAAGTGCCGTGGTTGCATAATCGCGCCCAAAGTTGGTCAGGTAAGCAAATGCAGATGAATCAGGGCTGAATTGTGGATAGAAATTGAAAAATCCGTTTGATTCAACATGCTCAAATTCTGTGGGTGAGATCTGTTCTGTCTGTTGTGCATAAAACTCTTTCCGGTCTTCAATCCAGTCAGCAAAGAGTTCTTCCCCGCTGATACCTGTTGCGGCTTTTATCACTTTCGAAAAATTTGTTTTTCCACTTTCCGCAGCGGATCGTGAGATATCGGCTATAACTTCTTCGCCAAACCGGTCGACAAGGTAGATCACAAATGCGAACCCCTGGTTATAATTGGTTTCTCTCTCAATACTCGTTTTCGATGTAAAAATTCCCATATCAGTGAAATCGAGATAGGTATCATTTAGAATCCGCGATCGAAGAAGCATATCACGGTGGGAATCCCAATAGTCATAATTTAAGCCGGAACGTTGATATTGAGCCGTACCTTCAGCATACCAGGCTGGAATACCAACTGTAGCAAACGGAAGTGTGACGATACCTTTTGGAAACCCATAGAGAACATCCGGTCGGCGAACACCTTCGTATGTGAGCCACTGAAAATAAATAGCAGGAATGGTTTTTGTTCGCGTCATGGATGCTTGAAGCTGTACGATATGAGTAAATTCGTGGGTGATTACATTTCGCATCCAGTTATGCGTTCCTCGTAAAGGCGTATCGAGTGCAGGCACCCAGATCTCAATTTTATCATCAAAGAAAAAGGCCGCTCCATTGGAATAATCAACCCTGTCGCGCAGTACAATGCTTACTTTTCGGTCGGGTTCAAGGCCATATAATGAAGTAATCGGTTCATATATCTCTTCGGCCACTTTCGATGCAACCTGTGCGCTACGCTCGCTGCCATCCTGGTAATGTACCAAAAAGTGATCCCCCTCAATCGTAAACCATGGGAGATGGTTATGCGGATATTCGTAAAACTGAGGGCTTGTTTGTCCATACACACTACCGGCCAGTAAAACTGCCAGAAGTGTAAGTAACGATTGATATGTTTTTTGCAGATTATTCACTTATTTGGCGACCGCTATTTTTACGAGTTTACGTTCAGTCTCACCATTTACAGTGGCTGTAACTACAGCAATGTAACCGCCGCTTCCCCAGTTAGATGTGTCAATTGAGATTTCTTCAGGGCCATTTCCACGACTTTGAACTGTTCTGTCGTAGATGAGTCGTCCGCTTGTAGTTGTAATTCGAATTTGTACTTCACCCGGCGAAGCTGTTTGATAGCGGAAAAACGTTTCATCACTTGCAGGATTTGGCCAATTATACGTTTCAGCTGTATTTAAAATACCAAACTCGGGTGATGCTACAGGTTCTGTAAGCTGCCTGCCTGTCAGTTTGTTATTACCGTTATTGCCATATTTCGATCCCCATAAAATGGTTCCAGCATTAGGAAATCGCCATACTCTCAGGTCTCCTTCGTGGCTGACAGCAGTCAAATATTGTCCGCCTAATGATGGATGTACAGGATCGTCTGTCTGATTTGTAATTCCGCCTATAAGCAATGGAAATTCTTCAAACCTATTGCCATTTGAACTGTAACCATAGAGATTGACAGACTGTTGATCCTGACCTGTAATTATAATTTCATACTCTCCGTCTCCATTTAGGTCGGCAATTAAAGGAGTGCCGGTAAACAGCACATCCTGGGGCGCCTGTATGGGAAAACCGGAAAGTACTGCCCCATTCAAATTTTTTGCAATGAGTTGATTTTCAGAGCGATCAATAAAAAGAAAATCAACAGAACCTGAATTATTAACATCAGCAAGCGCAGGCCAATCCATATTTCCGGAGTTGTGGATTGATTTTCGATCGAGGCCATCGGCTGTACTTTCAAATAAAAACAGCTCATTTTGGAGAAAAAGAAACGTTTTAAAATCTCCGTTTTCGTCTTCTATTAACCCGATATGTTTCCGTACATAGAGTTGATCAGGTATATTAATTTGAGTAGTGATTTGACCTGATGGAGTGATGATCGAAATTTCCCCATCATTTGAAATTGAAGATTCATATCCATTAATCTGCTCTGAACGCTGGCCGGGGGATGGATAAAATCCTTCTTCAATAATTTGGGTATTCATTGTTATTCTGTCATCTGTGCCGTCTAATTGGAGGATATTGGAAACAGGAGTGCTGATCAATCCACTATTGGGTTCAACATCAAATTCCCAAAATGTTGAAAAACCGTTTGGGTTACGTTCAATGAATTCCACGGTAAAATCCTGATTCTGCAAGGCGGGATTGGGAGCAATAATAAATACTTCTCCATCCGAAGAAATCAAAGGCTGTTGAGGGGGAGATGGGGGAGAAAATGTAGATGATAATCCAATCAAATCTCCCTGTGAAAATCTATATAAAATAGAATTTCTCGAGGGAATGAGAGATTCAGATTCCCGATCCTGACCGAGGGAAACGATAGATAACGGGTAACGGCTCCAGTAGGGATCGTCAGCGGAAGTTGAAAATCCAAAGCTGCCGAGGCGGGTACTTTCAACAATTTCATACAGATCTCCCCCCGTATTTAAATGTTTTATTTTTACATTAGCAACAGGCAGATTATCTGAAAAATCAAACAGTTCGAATGCCGATTTTGCTCCGGAATTACTATTGTTATTTGGCGTAGTGTCCGGGCCGAATCGATTTTCATAAAGGGTAATCGTTTCGGTTGATGTGATGACAGAAGCATCGTTTCCTTCCCACCAAAAATCAAAAGCAGAACCATTCACCTCATTCTGGAAAAAACCGATCGCCGTGGGTCTGCCAATATCCTGAGCTCCGTCGGCCTCCACAAGACGTACTCCACGCCTGTCGGGATCGCTGTTTATCCCTTCTCGGGCAGCTAAACGATTTTGTATAATGTTTTCATCAATATGCCAAATTAATATTCCGCCGTTTAACACGCGGTTTTCGTCTTCGGAGGTCTCCTCGAGAAGTTCAGCCGGTCCCCCGGGAAGTGCAAAGTCAAAATTCGAAACATCAATGACTACTCCAGGTTCAAGAAGTTCCGAAAAATCTGATTGCTGGAATACAAATGACGTATCTGCATTTGTAAATGTTTGTGTTGCAATAGAGCCATCGGGCTTTTGAATGGTTAACGTTGTGCCGGTTTGATCTGGCTCACGATGCCTGTTCTCGATCAAAAAATATTCACTGCCTGAGATCGGAATTTTACCAATGCTGCCGGGCTGCCGAAGTGAGGCAGCGGGTAGTTCTATCTCTTCTTCTTGTTCATAGTTAATATTAAAAGGTTCTGCCCATCCCATATGCATTTTTTCCCAGGCTGACAGCTCGGGTGGAAAAAGGCCGTTGTACGCAAATATACCTGCACCATCCATCAGACCAAAGCGGCCAATTCCCGATTCTCCGGTAAGGGTATTAAACAAGTCCGGAATACCTATATGACTTCCGATTTGGGCAGTTACCATGCCATTAATTGAAAGCTGAAGCAGTACTTCGGCTCCGGTCACGTCTTCCCCTGCTCGTGTAAGTGTTCGCGGCAAGATGAGTGTATTTTCAACAATAAGATTTCCATCGTCAATGGGAAAACCGCTAAATGAGGGATCATCAAATAAACGCCTGAAGGCGTCTTTGCTTATATATACAGATGGAATATCCTGAGGAGTTTTTTCCAGTATTGTGCCTGTAAGTTCAACATCCCTACCCACACCGGCATGGAACAGTACAAACGCAACCTGATCTGACGGGCCAATATCCAGATTAAGATTTCCGCTGTCCGCCACTTCCTCCCAGGCATCGCGCGCAAATTCAGCGAGCGGTTCAGAAGAGGGATCCACTCCTATGGGCGAATATTCTTTCATTTCATTCGGGAGCCGGAAAACTGATTCCATAACGTGATAGTCTATATTTAATGCTCCGCCTGACATTGTTGAGTAATAGTTTCTTGCAAATTCAAGGTGAGCTTCGAAATAAGATTTATCATGAGGAAGCGGGTCAATAGTTACATCCGTATTATCCAGGTATGGTAACCCACCCTCCTCAAATGTTCCATTCCCGGAGGTAAATCTATTGGTGTCGGGTTGAAATTCAACCATTACGGCAATAATGTGAAGTGTGCCATCAGATATTTGAGATCCCTGAACAGTGGAATGGTTTTGCAAAATGCCAGAAGGTTCAAGGGTCTGAGAATAGAGAGTATTAGCTGATAGGAAAAATAAAACAAGCAGTGCATATCCTATTGTTGCACTGCTCATCCATTTTATAAATACCATATAAGGCCGCCGGAGAATTGAAACTTAGTTAAAGGTTAGCAATAAGCTTAACCTGATCGTGTTTGCCAGCGGATGATCTTCTTCAATCGTGTATATATAGCTGAAGTCAACTCCCACGATATTGTAGCGAAGCCCGGCTCCAAACGTCATAAACCGCCGATTTCCATTTTCTTCATGTTCGTGATAATAGCCACTTCTAAGAGCAAACTGATTATTATACCAGTATTCAAGACCCGTACCAAACATCAGTTGATCTATCAAACTTAATGTTACAGTTTCAGTTCCATTCCATCGGTCGAATGACCCCCATGAGTTGAAAATGGCTTCAAACGAGCTCATCGCTTCATAAGTGTCGCCACCCGAGCCATCACCGCTTATCCGTTCGTTGCGGGCCATTATTTTTGATATATCATTAGCTATTGTAATCGTATTGTATCCGCGCGAATCCAACTCTGTGGTAAAAGCCCAGCCAGCTCTTAAAACGGTAGGAAGAGGATCTTTTTGAGCATTATCGGTGTATTGAATGCTCGGGCCAATGTTTGAGAGATTAAATCCTGCATTTACATTCGCATTGCGATCTCCCAGTGAAAATGGATTAGATTTATAAAGAGCCGCAATGTCCAAACCTACACTTGCACCGGGATTAATTTTCTGCCCGCCTACATCAAAACCATCAGCAAGTGAGCTGTAGATAAACCTAAAGCCGGTACCGAGCGCCAAATTTTCAGATAACTCAAATCCGTAAGAAAGACCCCCGGCGAGTTCAAAACTGTTAAATCTTCCCAGTTCAATTTGATCTTCACTCATACGAATCTGTTCACCAAGATTCAGGAAAGTAATATGTCCACCAATAGTACCAATTCCTTCCACATAATATGTGCCGACAAGGTAATCGTAAAAAAGATCGGCATTAAAAGCGGGAAGCCAGTTTGCGTGGGTAATACTGATCTGATTTTTATTCTGAAAAGCAAGACCGGCTGGATTCCAAAATATTGCAGATGCATTATCTGCGGTGGCAACACCTGTATTTCCCATACCTGCACCGCGGGAATCAGGTTCTATTTGAAGAAACGGCACGGCTGTTATTCCGACCTGTGCTTTGGTAAGGCTGAAAGCCCCCGATATTAAAAAAACTGCAACAAGGGATAAAACTATTTTTCGCATAGTAATGATTTAATTTTGGTAAATATAACGGAAAAAATCCTTTTTTAATGTATGGTTATCTAATTATGACAAGTTTTTCGATTTTTTCCTGGGTTTGCTTTCCTTCTGGGGTATCTGCTCCAACCCTAAGCACATAAATATAAGTACCGTTAGCCAGGCGATCGTAATCGCGGTCAAGACCATTCCATTCAATGTTAGCATAAGAGTTTGATGTGATTTGTGATTCTTGCAGGTGCATTACCGGTAAACCGCTTAGCGTATAAATGCGGATACTAATATCAAGCAAATTACCGGGTTGATTATGTTCAAATACGAAGCGCGTATTTCGACTCATAGGATTGGGATAATTGTACGCATTCCGAATTTCAAGCTGATCGCTATCGGCAACTTCAAAAAAAATGGTTGCTTCTTCCGGATTGTTGAATACATCCCACGCTCGTACATTTAGCGTGTAACTCCCCTTGGGTAAATCTTCCAGGGGATACTCGATACGACCTTTCCGAAAATCATCCAGATCACTCTGATAAAATTCGTTTAAGACGATAGTTTGTCGCGGATTTGTATCGATTGTAGCTATTATCTCATGTCCTACTCCTGTTCCTGTTGTGTTCATACCTGATTCATCTTCAAGATCTACTATGAGCTTCGCCGAACTGCCCACTAAATTTCCATTAACAAAGTTTGCATCGTTTAGATAGGCGTCAATTTCTGGTCCTTCTGCATCGTTAGGAGCATCAGGGTTAATACCATTGAATACGATATTATCTACTGAACCCGACCCATCTATATCGTTTGATGCGGTATAGGCCACAATTCTGCCGCGGTCTTCAGAAAAAATAATATCTCGCGGAATGATAAATTCTGTACTGAATGTGCCGTTTTGAACAGACAAACGGCCGTTAAATAACACATCGTTTTCTACTTTATACCTGCAGTCTGGCATATAACAACGCCCTTCCTGAACCCAATTTTTATCAGGCAGATTCACGATACGTTCTGAGTCGAAAACAGTAACGGTAGTCTCGCCGTTATAATCCGGGAGTGGATTTCCCTGCGAGTCGTTCACAACACCCTCAATTTTCATTCGATCCAAAGCTCTTATTTGTATCAAAGAATCAGGATGGTTATTCAGGTCAACATCATTAATTCTGGTGATTTGCGATTTTACTTCGGGCAAACCAATTCGCATGGCAGGATCTCCCAAAAGAATAAACTTTCTGGCGTTAAATCCGGCGCCCTGGCTTGTATTTTTTGTTCGCCGGTATATATCGCCCAATGGAAGAGGTTTGCCTTCATCGTCTTTGGTAACCATTTGACGCGTTAACTGTATATTTAACCCAAAATTGTTGCTGCCTGGAGAGGCACTAGTAAAAACTACCCGGGTAGTTGTGAGTGCGGCCACAATACCACCCTGGTTCCATATAAGTGTTTGTTCTGCACCAGAATGCGAATCTGTATCATCAAACCGGCCAAACTGGCACGTGGCAGTGACAAAAATTGATGGACGGTCTCTGTTTGTTAATCTTGGTATCATTTCATCGGTGAAGAGATGCTCATCAGCCAGCACATATTGACCACCATGGCCTGAATAGTTTATAACCAATGAACCCTGGTTAAAAGCATCGATAAAATCTCTTGTAGCACCTGGAATCCGTCGTCCTGTGGCAGAAGTCTCAACAGGATAGGAGAGCATATATATTTTATCAATTTTTGTAGCAGATTCAGTTTTATCAATTTCCTGTGCAGTTCCATCCGCATTCAACAGATGCAGATCGCGATTACGCTCTACATCTGGAAAATCATCATCAGCTGCAAATGTAAAACGGGTGCGCCAGTCTCCATTTGTTTCACTACTTTCATACTCCCGAATCTTTTCCATTACTACCTGGGCTTCACTTATCGTATTAACCGGGAAACGCCCGATACCAATATCTATTCGCTCAGAATTGTTTTGCCATTCACCTTCATCATCATCGAGGAGACCAAAATAATCGTCGCTTCCATAACTGTTGATACGGCTGAGTGATTCATCACTTTGAAATGTAAACACGTGGTTTGTAACAGAGCCATCTATAATATCACGGTAATCATATGTTGCGTCACCAAAAAGCAGCAGGTGTTGGAGTGGATTTTGGCCGGAGTTAAGAGCTTGGTCGTATAAATATTTAATATAGTCGCGGATAGCCGTTACATCGGGTGTGGCGCCTGAAAATTCATTAAAGATTTGTTCTTGTGTTACGACTACAGTTCGAAAATTATCTACCTCTTGCCGATAATCGGCCCATTCTTGCGCAAGATCCAGGAAAAATTCTGATGTAATTATCACGTAATCGGGAAAGGTGCTGTTTTCTCTCAGATTTTGATTTAAAACACGATTTCCAACCTCCGGAATGTAGAATGTGGATTGGGCAATAAATTGATGATTCTGCTGATGATCGTACGAAAAATTGTAGGGATCTGATGATCCTGATACGGACAACAGCACAGGGTTTTGGGGATCAGATACTTCCATCACTTTCGGAGTGCTGCTAAACCCTCGAATCTGATATGTTCCGGTTTGATTTTCCACTGTGGAAGGGGAATAGATAAAAAGAAAATCCTCGTCTGCAATCAGTTCCCGGTCGTACGATAGTCGTATCCAGTCAATAAATCCTTCGCTTGTTGGTTCCGGAGCATTTAATTGTGCCTCTAACTGAATCCCGGAATCGTTTTGTATTGTGGATGTAGTTGAAAATGTGCGAAGCTTGCCAGACTCACCTTCCTCAGATCTGTAGCTTCCTATAGATGAAACATTCGCGGAACCCAGGTTTATGTCATTATATGAGAACTCCATTCCCATCGCTTGGGTGCTGCGCCCAACA
>CAYOLE010000030.1:0-9590 GCA_964404705.1 uncultured Rhodohalobacter sp.
AAAAAGACTTTGTATAAATGGATTATTTCTCTGAATACCGGCCAGTTGTGGCTTTAAATATTAGCAATCTTATCTGCGAACGTTGATTTATATTATCGGTAATCGAAAAGAGGTGGTTAAATTAGAAAACCGATTAAGAAGCTTTCTAATATTCAATGTCTTTTTACCAGAGTAAGAAGTTATTTTAAAGAAAAAAGGCAGAAGGTTAATAGTAAGCGATTGTATGCCATCGTGATGAGAATATTGTAAAGATAGTAAACAGGAGCTTTAAGATATCCAGAGGGAGAGAAGTTTAAATAATTTTTGAGGATCAATGGGTTTGCTAACATAGTCTGTAGCTCCCATTTCAAGGCAGATTTCACGGTCGCCCTGCATTGCTTTTGCAGTAATGGAAATGATCGGAAGCTGTTGCCATTTTTTCTCCTTTCTGATCTCTTTAAGAGCATCAAGTCCGTCCATGTCCGGCATCATGATATCCATTAATACAATATCAATAGAGGGAGTTTCATGCAGACATTTTATGGCGTCTCTTCCATTAGTGGCATGCAATACTTCTATGCCACTGGATTTTAAAAGTGAGGAAAGAGAAAAAAAGCTACTTTGGTCATCTTCAACAATCAGTACTTTTTTACCGCAAAGCCTTGTCTTCTTATATAGTGATGATTGATTTTCAGGTGCAGGCTTGCTTCCAATCAGATCAGAGATTTTGTTTATTAATTTTGAATGGCTCCCCACATTTTTTAAGATTACATCTGAAGCGTGATCCAGGAGTTCCGATTTTTCAGCATTTGTGAGGCTTTTGCCAGAGTAAACAAGTACGGGTATATCAGAAAGTTGTTTATCTGCCGATAATTTTTTTAATATATCAGCTCCTGTGGCGTCGGGCAAAGTTAAGTCTAAGACAATGCAATCAACGAAGTGTTTATCTAATAATTCAAATGCCGACTTTGCTGATTCTGCTGTCAGGCACTGGTCAACAACTTCTGTTGCAAACTCCCTGAGAGCCGTGTTGTGCATTTCGTTATCATCAATAAGAAGCAATGTTTTCTTATGATGATTAATATTGCTTTTTTTACCAGCCTCTAAAAGCCGGTCGATCTGCCCTGTCTGCAGCGGCAATTCTACAATACCTTGTGCAAAACTCCTTCCATAATCCGGAATCATTTTACCTTCCGGACTGATGAACCACACAGGAGTGGAGGAAATTTCCGGTATTTGTGAAATCTGTTTAGCCAGACTCCAGCCACTTAGATCCGATATATAGGGATCCAAAATTACCATAGCCGGAGAGTACTGCATCATTTTTTCAATAATTGATTCTCCCAGTGATTCAAGAATCACACCGTATTTTTTTCTATCGAAAACCTCTGACAATTTATGTTGTAGCTTATTATCTCTTGTTGCAATCAGTATGTTCTGTTTTGTCTCTGATGTATCGTGGTCTGACGCCACATTTGGTGAGGGTGCGGTAACCCCCGGTTCAGGAAGGGCGGGCTTTTGAGCCGGGTCAGATTGTGCTTCTTTTTTTAAACCTGTAGCCTCAGAATTTACATGTTTGGTTTTTTTGACTTTACCTGTACTGTCAGCCGGAATTATAAAAGTGAAGGTGCTCCCCTCTCCCTCAGTACTGCTCACGGTTATTTGTCCGCCCAATATTTCTGCAATTTGCCTGCAAATGGACAGACCCAGGCCGGTGCCGCCATATGTTCGTTGTGTGGAACCATCTACCTGACGAAAACTTTCAAAAATAAGAGACTGTTTATCTTCCGGAATGCCAATGCCTGTATCCGATACTTTGCATCCGAACATTTGAGGGGCTAAGCTGTCCATGGGTTCATCAGGTAAAAACAGGTGAAGATGAACCGAGCCTTTATCCGTAAATTTGAATGCGTTGGATAAAAGGTTTTTAAGTACTTGTTCTACGCGCATCTGGTCGGTTGTTAACACCTGTGGCACATTTTCATCACTTGTTACTTTAAACTGCACATTTTTTTCGTCGGCAATCGGGGAAAAAATATTCTGAATAGAGCGGATCATTTCAGCTGTATTAACTTTGCTTAGAGAAATCTCCATTTCTCCTGCCTCAATTTTTGAAAGATCGAGTACCTCGTTAATCAGTTCGAGCAGATTGTTACCTGATTGATAAATTACATCAACATACTTTGTCTGATCATCCGTCAGGTTTTTATTTTTAGAATTCAGTAACAGCTTGCTAAGTAAAATGATAGAGTTTAGGGGCGTTCGAAGTTCGTGACTCATATTAGCCAGGAACTCCGATTTATATTTGCTGTGAAGAGCAAGTTCACGGGCAATTTCTTTCTGTTCTCTTATGCGTTGAGCATCTTTTTCGCGATCTGTCAGATCAAACCCTATTGCTGTAAAAAAACGCTCCTCACCCTGTTCAATCAGTTGCAAATGAATTTCAATTGGATAACTCGATCCGTCTTTTCGCAGATGTTTTGTTATAAAAAGTTCTTTTTCAAGTTCGCCGTTGATAAGAGGTTGTATGATCCGGTTAAACTCCTGCCGGTTATCAAATTGAGGAGTTATATCAAGTGGAGTAAGAGAAGTGATTTCGTTCTCCTTGTAACCCAAATTAGCAATTGCGGCTTTATTCAGATAGCGGAATCGCAAATTTTTAACATCGAAAACGTAAATCTCATTCAGGCTGTGCTGAATCACGGTCAGCAGACGGTCGCGTTCCCGCTGGGCTTCACGGTGTTTTTTTCGGTTTTCAGCTTCATTGATCTCCCGCTCAATAGCCGGCACAAGCCGCTGAAGATTGTCTTTCATTAGATAATCATGCGCGCCGGCTTTCATCGCTTTTACGGCAAGTTCTTCACCAATTGCCCCGGAAACCAGGATAAACGGTATATCCAAATTTTTTTTATTCAGAATATTAAGTGCGGTGATGCCGTCGAATCCTGGCATGGAATAATCACACAAAATGAGATCCCATTCGTGATTGTCGAGTGCTTCATTAAATGATTTTTCAGTATCGACACCCAAATGCTCCGGATTATAACCACCCCGGCGCAGATTCATGAGGATTAATTCTCTGTCATCCTCAGAATCATCAACAAGTAAAACCCGTACAATCTTTTTCTGATGCATGGAAAACAGTTATGTTAACAAGTGCAGATCAACAACAAGAGTTTCGAGCAAATGAGAGCCTTCTGCAGTCAAATCTTTAACTAATTTAAGTTTAAGGTAGATTATAACGCGAAGAATAAGGTGATGGTTGATGAAGTTTTCATGCTTAATTTGTGTGTGACGGCGCAACATTAAGCATAAGCCAATATTCGCTAATCAGCATTGCAGCTTTTTCGAACTCAAGAAAATCAACCGGTTTTTGTATATAACTATTGGCCCCGAGATTATAACTTTTTTCAATATCAGAATCCTCGGTTGATGATGTGAGAATAATGACAGGGATTTTTTTTGTGAGATTATCAGTCCGGATTTTTTTTAAAATTGTAAAACCGTCAATTACCGGAAGATTTAGGTCCAAAAGAATCAGGTCAGGAATATTTTGAAATTCAGAATGGTCATCACCATACAGATGTTCAAGCGCTTCTGCACCGGTTTCTGCAAGCGTAATATTTTTATGATTCAGCTTTTTCAGAGCACGCAGAGCCAGCAAACCATCATCGGGATTGTCTTCTATTATAAGGATTGATCGGTCTGAACTTCGCATCGTTTTCATTGGTTCGATTCAATTTCTGAAGGTAACATTTAATTTAATAATCAATTATATCCTCTGAAAATAAATCAATCTGTTTTATAGTGGATCATGCAATCGGCAATACATTGTACCATAACTTTACTTTAATTATCGTGTTGCCTTTCACTCTTACTATCGGATTCTTTTAGTTTAAGCGTAAAATAAAACGTTGCCCCTTCATCAATTTTCCCTTCTGCCCAGATCTTGCCAAGATGCCGATGCACAATACGCTGGACAGTGGAAAGACCAATTCCTGTACCTGGAAAATCACTTTCCTTATGAAGTCTCTGAAAGGGTGCGAAAAGTTTTTTTGCATAGTTTATATCAAATCCGGCACCATTATCACGAACATAATAAACTGTTTCTCCATTTATCTTTTCAGCACCTATTTCAATTCTGGTTTCAGATTGTTTTGACGTAAACTTCCATGCATTTTCCATCAAATTTTGCATGACAACATTTATGAGATTTTTATCACCTATCACAGTAACATCAGGTTGAATCACAAAATTAGCGTTACGTTCAGGGTCGGATTCTAAAAGCGTATTGGCAATAGAAGAGGCAATGGAAGAGAGATTCAATTCTTTCTTTTCGATAGTGGTTCGGGAAACCCTGGCAAGTTTAATCATATCATCGATCAATGTAGACATGCGCTGAGCCGCCGACCGAACCCTGGTAAGATAATTTTTACCGGTTTTGTCGAGTATATTTTCGTAGTCTTCAATCAGGGCCTGACTAAAACCATCGATACTTCGGAGCGGAGCCCGAAGATCGTGCGAAACAGAGTAACTAAATGCCTCAAGTTCTTTATTAGCAATCTGAAGCATTTTGGTTCGCTCAATAACTTTGTTTTCCAGCTCATCATTGAGTCTTGCAATCTGTTTTTCGGTTCTCTTACGTTCGGTGATTTCCTTCGCGATTCCCCGGTATCCATGAAAAATTCCATTATTTGTAAATAAAGGAATTCCGCTGGTCTCAAATATTGTAATACTACCTTTAGCATTCATAAAGGAAAGTTCTTCATTTATAAAAGCTTTCTGTTGATTTGTAAATTTTTTAAGCTGTTGCTCAGCTTTTTTTCTGATATTCTCCGGCATTAAATCGAAAATGGATTTGCCAAGTACCTGTTTTAAATCGTATCCCAGAATAGAGCTTATTTTTAAACTTGAATACGTAAAGCAATAGTCCTCGTCTATTTCCCAGATCCAGTCATTCGTGGTCTCAATCAGGCTGCGATACCGCTCCTCGCTTTTTCGCAATGCAACTTCTACTTCTTTTCTATTGGTTACATCCTGAATATAGCCGATAATCTCCGATAACTGCTCATCTTCGTCGTAGTTTGCCACTACTTTTAGCATGATATGTACAGTTTCTCCATCCGTTTTGGACGCTGGCATTTCATGATTATTGATTGTCTCGCCTCGTTGCAATGCTTCCCAAAAATATACCTGGTGCATATAATTTGTGAATCGGTCATTAAAATTACTCTGTAGTGCGGCTTTTTGATTTTTAAAACCGAACAATTCTATAAAGGCACGATTGCAATTTCTAATGGCGCCATCAGGGGAAGAAATAAAATTAGGAGTCAGATCCTCTTCGAACAGCGTACGGTACTGCTGTTCAGATTGAGAGATACGTTCGCAGGAATACTTTTTATTAAGAAGTTTTTTAAGATCCGGAAGGAGCTTCTTCAATAAATTGTATTGTCGTACTAAATGAGCGGAATTTTCATTGAACAGAAAACGAAACATTTCATTGCGGCCACTGGGAAATGCTATATGAATACATAAGGCGAACAGCTGTTCAGAACTTTTAAATTTATCAGGTAAAAGAAGATTGTTTGTTTCACTGATTTGTGTTAGCCATACCTCGTCGATAACCTCAAGTCTTGGTTTGAAAAATTCATCCGTATAGCTGGGATTTTGACCATTATTATTTTTCGCATCAGCGGAAGCGTCTTCCGGGAATATATACCTGATTAGCCACTGCTCATCATTAGTGGTTTTTGTACGGCATTCAGCAAATTCAGCCTCTATTTTATTTCCAATCAAAAACAAAGTCTTCTCAAGCGAATCAGAATAACTATCTGCCAGAAAAATAGATTGGGTCAGCTCCGGCAGGAGCCCTTCAGTAAAATCCCTGTGTTTGCCGGAGGATTGTTTCATGTGTGGCTGTAATACGTAATGAGGTAAAGTAATACCTAATATTTAAAATATGTTAAGCAGGTCGATATGCCAAGCACCAACTTTTATTTGCTGTCTGTACCATCATAATGCTCATACGGGTAAACTATAAATAGTTCATACAGGCGTAGTTCAGGTTTAGGATTCAGGAGTTTGATTCGTGTGTCATAAGCAAATATATGCATGGCTTTTATGTGATCCGGTAACCGATGGTTGGATAGATATTGTAGAGTAATTTTTATGAAGATGGAAATTATCGCCAATAATATATTAAAATTTTTTAATATTAGAATAATTTTATATCATTGAGCGGTCAATTTAAAAAAGATTCTCAAATAAAGGTTTAGAAGCACTTAGTCCTCTTTTTTAAAAAAGCGGAATACACGATAAAATAAAGTATAGTATTTAGGTTGAATGAACATTAAACACAGTTACATAAATAGACGTACCAACATTGATACCTATTTGCAACAAAAGCAATTATCCGGCTTAGATAAAAAAAGAGCTGAGATAGATGCATTGAAACGAAAATATAAGCACCTGAAAGCGATTCATGACTTGCAAAATAGAACGGTGCGGCATTTCATGCACAATATAATGTCTCCTCTGAGTGCAGTATCAGGTTATTTGGAATTACTATCCAATAATTTAAATGCTGAGACAGATAATAAAAAACTGGAGAGATATAGCGGAAATATCAGTGATGGGTTAAACGAAATTGGGTTTTTGCTCGAGCAATTACACGAGATTTTCAAAGAAGAACATGCGCCGGATGATGCAAAAGAAAGTCCGGTTGTTGAATTAAACTGGCTGGTAAACGAAGTAAAAAATATTGTCTCAAATTCTTCAGAGATAAAATCAGATGAGATTCTATTCAGCGAATCCAAAACACCGGTTTATGTGAAAGCGGAGCTCTTCCAGTTAAAACTTATGATTTATAATCTTGTAACTACCGCTGATTGTTTTTCAACAAATCAAAGTTCGCTGGAAATTGTAGTAGAGCGTGACGAGTCAGAGTTTGCACTTTTGATTAGAAGCACCGGCGATTTTACTCCCGATGATATTTTTATGAATACATTCAGAAAACGCGACATTATACATTTATCTGACGACATTGATGAAAATTCACCCATATTATTGGGACTGAAAATTTGCGCGCAAATTGCTGATCAGATTAACGGAAATATCATCATGGATAAACGGGATCGATCTTCGCCACAGTTCGTTCTTACAGCTCCTTTAGTGGAAGGAAATGGCTTTTATTGAAGAAAATCAGGCCTTTAAAAAAAGTTGATTTCAATGGTTGATGAATTAAAAAATAATCTATTTAGGTATTAAGTCAGTAAGATATTCGCCCGATAAAATAGAAATGCTATTGGCTTTCGGAGTGCAAATTTTACTGGTTGTGGAGAAACAGCTAATGTTGTTATGAGTTAAGTTTACTCCGGTCCGTTTGAAGGGTAAGGTTGTGAAGTTCAAGATTCAATACTTAAAAAGTTTAGAATTGAGAACTGTTGAAATATCAGTCAGACGGTTCTACCCCTCAAAGCGCTGTTTTTAATCGAACAGCGTTTTTTTTTAAAACTTCTTCCACAGTTTTTTTGATCAAGAGCAGGAATAAGTCTCTTGCAAATCTCTTTGAGGCTCTAAAAGTTTAAATAAATGCTCATAGCGTTATCCGAATTTTCGTTTATGAGATTGGTTAAATTATAGAAAAGCGATGAGTGGAATCAGTCCAAACCAGATAATAAATGATAATGCGAGGGCTAAAAGCCGGTCAATACGGGCTGATGCATTTTTTTCTTTGGTGTAGTTCCAGAGCTGTTTCATAAGTATTGCCGAATGTAGTGTTGCCAACGAAATTAGGACAATGAGCAGATCTTTGGCTAAAGGCAGCATCAGCCAGATAACGCCGGATAGAGTTGCGGCCGGTATTATTGCCATAGCAAGATAAACCGCTTTTTGCCGCCCAAATCGCACGGCAAGCGTTTTTTTATTTGCTGCACGGTCAGCTTCAAGGTCAGGTACTCCTGCCAGAATTATTGCGGGCAACACCGACAAGAAAAGCGGTATACTTAGCAGCCATGGCAATGAATGTGACCAATTTCCACCCTGCAGCAGGTAGCCTGTCAGCAAGGCTCCCGCACTGTGGGTGAGTGCAACATCCAGCTCACCCAGCCCCCGATAGGAGAATTTAAAAGGAGGAATTGTATATCCCAGCGCAAAAAAGCAGAGTACTGCCACGGTTATAATCACCATAGAACCTGAGGCGGGAGAAAGAAATAAGAGTAAGCCGGTGGTTCCTGCTATGCCCAGAATGGCTGCCCAAATTCCTTTGCGCATCTCGGAAAAGCTGAGAACTTTATCAACCAAAACCCGGGAACCGCCTGTAAAAGGGTTATAGTATTTATTGTTACGATCACTTGGGTAATCGTAATAATCGTTTGTGAAGACAGTAGCCATTTCTATAAAAAAGAGACATATAAATCCCACTAAAAAGGTGATATTAAATCCACCCTGTGTTGCTGCAAGTGCACCGACTGTATAGGCGAGCAGAGTCATAGGATAGAATTGCAGCCGGATTGCCCGAAACCATGCCCAGGCTTTTTTTCGCAGACGGTCCCACTGTGTTAATGCTCCGGTTTGCAACTCCATACCGAGTTGCCGGGCAGATTTAACCCACTGTTTGCGTTCTTTATCGGTTGAATATCTCACGGGACCGAACGCGGTTATTTTAACAGGAGAAATTCCGCAAAATCCCAGGGTGGCCCGCTGCATTGCTTTATGACCCGGCCGGCCATAAATCCAGTTGTAAACCCAATTTGGAGTATCCATTGTGGTTATAACCCGTGCGGACTTATTGTTCAGCAAACCCTCGTAACCCGTTCCCCCTTCCACCTCGTTAAATGCAAATTCGTTTGTGAGAACGCGATCCAAAAATCCTTTTAATAACGCTGGAACTGTTCCCCACCATGTAGGATAAACGAACACGATGTGATTTGCCCATAGAATTAAACATTGTGCCCGTTTCAGATCGTCCTCTTCGAGCTGTTCGCGGGGTGATATTGTTAATACGTGTGGATCGAACTGCATGGTCGCCAGATCAAGACGTTCAACTGCTGCGCCGCTTTTCAGGGCACCTTCTTCGTAGGCATCAGCCAATGCGTAAGACAAACTGTTCGTACGGGGATGACCCGTAATCAAAAGTACCTTCAGTTTGCCGTTTTGTGGTAAATCCGAGCCTAAAATTTCCTTACTCCTGACTTGTTCATTAATTATATCCATTGCTTTGAATTGTAGATCTTAATTTTTCCGAGACATCAGATGGATCGAACGTTATAGGCAGCAGACTCTCAGATTTTCAGGTTCGATCATACTTTCTCTTCTTATAACTCTCCAGATTTTTAACTTATAAGATCATGAAAAATAAAAATATATGAAGGGAAAAAAAGAAGTTTATGAAGAATGGCTTATGAAATAAGTGTACTTGTTTTGATAAGATTCAGGATCATACGACTTCAGACTCCTATAAAATCCAACTATTGATACTATTCAGTTCTAAATTTTAGACATTTTCCTTCAAATGAAAGGGTTCGCGGTATCTATTGAACTCTGATTAGGATTCATTTATAATAAATCAAAAGAGCTTAAAGCAATACTCCCACTTCGTACAATTAATAATA
>CAYOLE010000030.1:9690-11369 GCA_964404705.1 uncultured Rhodohalobacter sp.
TATAATAAATCAAAAGAGCTTAAAGCAATACTCCCACTTCGTACAATTAATAATAGAAGGAGAGGTATAATAGCAGCATGGAATTGTTGGGGCCATAGATTCCATCCCACTAATATAGCGAGGCAGCAGAGGGATAATACTAACAGATAAACGGCAACAAAAAATTCCGGCACCGCACGCCGGTAAACGAAAGGTATTAAAATCAGATGCACAGGCCAGGCCCACAGCAGATTTAAGTTATTTACAGTCTCATTATGAAGTGAAATAAACCACAGATATGTAATCAGAAAACCTAATAGTGCGGTGACGCTATAAAGAAAGAGATCAAACCAGGGTACAATGCCTCTATCATTTCTGATGGCCCTGTAGGTAATTCCGATGCCAATAAGAAAAAATGACCAAGTTAGTATATAAGTCCAGGGAAAACCTGCTTCAATTTCATAATCTTCGATTTGCAGGATTGTTTCTGTGGTGGATACCAAAGGCTGACTTACGCCATGGATATGGACAGATGCCTTATCAAACTCACTCATCAGGTAATCAGGCAGAAACATCTGCTCCCTGTGCGTAGCCAGTTGATCTATATCTGAACCAAGCAGTAGATCGATAGCCAGGTGAATAAACGACCGGTGTGCTACATATTGATGAATCATGTCCCGGAATGTGAGATTCGAAACAGATCCGTTTGTAAACTGTACATTTTCACCGAGCACATGTTCTAATGCGTCCCGGATCCGGGTGGAGCAGTTATCAAAGAGAAAATCATACTGATAATAGCGGTTTTCTTCCTGTGCGTTACTTCTCAGAAAATTAAACAGTTGCTGTCTCTGGGCGGGAGAAAGGTTAAGTACTTGCTCTATCATGGGTCGTCTGCGTTCGCGGTAATGATTTACCGAAGATGCAAAAGTGGTTTCTGAGAGAAAATATTCAAGATCTCCATAGGTGAATTTTGCCAGAAAAAATGCATCAAACTCAAAAGTACCGTAGTTGTAAGAGATATCTATATTGTTTTCCGGATCATTAATGCGAACTGCGCTATGGCCAAATAGTTCTTCTGGCGCTTCACCGGGCAGAATAGTGATGAGAGAAATTGATGCCTGATCAGATAATTGCAATTCCTGCGCATTCACCACATTAAAGCAGCAAAAAAAGAAAGCCAGGATAATAATTACAATGAGACGCTTCAAAGAGTTTAGCAATCTGTATAGTTAGTGGCAAAGGAATTCTAAATACGCTACAGTTTCGAAAGTACTGAATTATGAGGATATCAGCCTGAGGCTGCATTTACATACAATTTGAATTAACACATCCTGTAACTATTCCACAAGCAATAAAAAAAGTCATCCGGTATGAACCGGATGACTTACAGAGTAAAATCTGAATCAGGAATTCAGGTATTAATACTATTTGGTGCCAGAGGAAGTATTTTCAGCTTCATCTGTAACCGTCAAACGTACAGAGTCAAAATTACTTCTCGTCCTGAGCTCATTTTCGCCTGAAGCGTTGCTTCCACTGACATTCACTGAAGCACTATCAAGTACGTCGTCTCCGCTTAATAGTTCGATAGTGACTGAAGAAAGATCGCCATCTTCATCAGATACTGACCAGTTAACCGTAGCTCTGTTCCAGGGACCTGAGGAACGGGTGCTTACCTCAAAAGTGTCAATAGCCGGATCGTT
>CAYOLE010000030.1:11469-22683 GCA_964404705.1 uncultured Rhodohalobacter sp.
CATCCAGCAGACTGTAAACCATGTGGTTGTTTTCCGTTCGTGAGTTGCTTACGATATTTTTTGTGCTATACTCAGTGATTGCATCATAAACTTCCTGGCTGCTGGCTGTTGTTTTACTTTGCAAAAAGAGTGCTGCAACACCGGCTACGTGTGGAGCAGCCATACTTGTACCACTTATGGTATTTGTGGCTGAATCACTTGTATACCATGCAGACGTAATACTTGCACCCGGTGCAAACATATTTACACAATCCCCATAGTTAGACCAGCTGGTTTTGCTGTCACTACTCGAAGTTGCACCGATTGTATAAGCATCAGGAGCGCCGGCAGGCGAATAATCACAGGCATCCTGCTCCCGGCCGCCTCTGTTACCATTGCCGGCTGCAACTATAACAGGAACGCCAGCATCATACATTCTTCCAACTGCATCATCCACCGATGCACTGCTTCCGCCACCGAGTGACATATTTGCCACAGCGGGTTTGTCTACATTTTCCGCTACCCAGTCCATACCTGCGATAACACCACTAAATGTGCCCGAACCGCCACAATCAAGTACTCGCACTGCTACAAGAGCAACATCTTTGGCAACCCCGTACTCAGCTCCGCCAACCGTACCGGCAACGTGTGTGCCGTGTCCGTTACAATCTTCGCCATTCTGGCCGTCATCGAAAGCATCAAAACCAAAAGATGCCCTTCCATCAAATTCATTGTGAGAATACAGAATGCCGGTATCAATGATATACGCATTTACACCCTCTCCATCTGCTGTGTATGTATATGTGTCATTCAGCGGTAATTCTCTTTGGTCAACTCTGTCAAGCCCCCAGGTGGCATCTTCCTGAACATCGGTTGTTGTAGTTACAACACCATCCCGTTCAACACGTACCACACGATTATCTCTCATCAGTCCATCGCGTGCGGCTTGAGAAATTTCGCCCGCAAAACCATTAAGTACTGTATTATATACATAATCAGGTGAGACATTAAACTCAGCGGCTACCTCTGAGGGCCTGTTTCCAGGTTCAAGGGTGACAATAAACCGGTTGGGAATATGACCGTGTTCTGCATCTCCTGTAATGGTTCTTGTATCAGTAAGTGTTTCTTCTTCCTGATTAGGTTCTGTTATTTGTGAACTCTGATCACAGGCGAACATTATGATCAAAAATAGTGGCAATAATAGAATCAGCTTTTTCATACTCTGTGATTTAATTAATAATTATGAATGGCATGGATATTTTTTTTGATCCAGCGCATATCGATTTAGTCGTATATAATTGAATATTTTAATGCTTTAAAGTCAAATTTTTAAATGACTGATCTGCATGTTCTATCTTCAATCCATGGAAAGCTTTGCATAACAGGGTAAAATTATGACTGTTAAACCAAGAGTGACTGTTATGGCTGATTTGATTCTATTTATCAAACTGAAAATATTATCAAAAGAATGGAAAGCGGATTAGATTTATATGTAAAAAAAGGCCATAATCTGAATTTCCACTATCCCGGATATACTCGAAACACTCTCTGTTTTTCGGATATGAGGTGCTTTGTTACATACCTTTAAATGCGAATTTTGTTTGAAAGATCTGCACGACAAGCCAATTGGCAAATGGCTTAAACAACTGTTAAAGCGATAGGTAAGCTTCCCAAAATTTTTTTAACAGCACAACGGAAAGTGTCTTGATGAAACCGGTTTAAATCAGGTGTTACATTGTACTCCTGTGCCGCACCTGCACTTTACATCCTGGACTGGATCAGCAACTATTACTACTAACAAACTTACTGCAGAAAACTGGTTTTTAAGAATTACCTATTTGATTCATTCAGCGGTGAACAAAGCAGGGTAAAGGTAATTCCGGCAGTGGTGCTATTTTCAGTAAGTATAATTGCGGCTCTGCGCCGTGTGGCGATCAATTGAGCCAGACTTAGACCAATGCCCAGGTTGTTTGCCTTGGTTGTGACAAATGGAAAGAAGAGATACTCCACTATATCATCAGGGATTGGCTTGCCATAATTTGTGACAGATAGTTGACGCGGGGAATGTATCTCAATTTTTACCGGTTGCCTTGCTGCGGTGGGATGTTCTGCCACATTGTTGAGGAGCAGTGACAGCATCCGGGTTAATTCCGTAGGGTTGAAATGAAAATGATCTTTCGAATGATTGATAATCTCGACCCGGTTGCGGAGACCGGCAGGGTAGGATAAAAGCACATTTTGAATTACAGATTCTGTATCGGAATGAGTGGATGTCGGTTCATCGTCAATAAAAGCATCGGCGTGGTGAAGCAGCTCAAGTTCGTCCATGATTTCGAACAGGTAATCGAGCCCCTCACCTACCTTTTCAAGCTTACGTTTATCTTTATCACTGTTCACATCCTGAACCATTTCAAGGTATCCGCGCATGCCGGTCATAGGCGACCGGAGGCGATGAAGAAGCACTGCAACCAATCGCCGGATTGTGGTTAACGTGTGTTCATCCGGAATGGATGAGATCTGTTTTAAAGCCAATTTAATGTATAATTTTTTATTCCAGTAAAATTGTTCCTGGCTGGCATTCAGCCATCGATTATCAAAAAAGGCAGCCCCTGCAGCAACATTATTTGCTTCGAAATGTACGATATCCGTAAGCAGTTCTCCTTCCGGATTAAATGAGCCGCAGACAGAAAGGACGGCTCTATTGGCCACGCTGATCTCATTGCTTTCTTTACCCACAATAAACACAGGGTACTGAAAATCAGAGAGAAGTGTTCTGAGTGTATTTTTTGAACGTTCTTCCATTTCGTGCGTAAATATGGGGGAAACCATTAAATCCATTTAAAATGCCAATCTAATCTAAAGGTTTACAATGACTGGTAAAACTGCTGTGGTAGAAAACTTTGGCTTGCTGATATTTTTCGAGATTATCAGCTTATAAATCGAATCACTTAAGCTGTATAATAGATTTGGAAAAATTTGCCAATCGGCGGTCATTTCTGAACTTTTATTGAGTTTCGGGAGAGGAGAGTAGTTAATGATTTAAACTTATTTTGATTTTTGAATTCTGTAAAAATAAAAGTCTCTTTCCATACAGTAAAATATAGTATCCTCATTCAACCGGCATTTTAAAATGATGTTAATTCAAGTTTGAAGTGGCGGTTCCAGTTCAAATAAAACCCGTTCCAAAAGAATCCTCAATGGAGCAATTTTTTTCTAATTATCCCTTCTGGTTTTATTTAAATATTGTTTTTTTTGAAAAGAACATAGGATTTCCACGCCATCTGATCCTTACCTTAACAGTAGACTAATCAATAGTCATATCTGATGATTTATCAACATTATTAAACCCCCTGGTGTACATTTCAGGAAGGCCTTGGATAAATCAGAATTTAAATACCCTGATAGACCTCCTCACTTATCAGGTCATGTTTGAGCTGTATCAGCAATTTGCCCACGATTTGTGAAATTCTGGCTTCTGAAAGTTCAACCAGCATAGCAATCTCACTCATGGTCATATCTTCATAATAGTAGAGAGTTAAAATAAGCCGGTCTCTTTCATCAAGCTGACCTATTTTTCTTTTCAGGCTTTCGGCTAATTCTTTACGTTCAAGATTTTTATCGGGTGTAATGCTGTCGGGATCGGCGTGGATCTCATAATAGTTGCCGGAATCGTCATTAAACGTATTATCGAGTGAGAGTGCGTTACGCTGCTGTACGTAAGTGAGCAGCTGATGATATTCATCCAGAGACATATCCAGCTCATGAGCAATCTCCTCTTCACCGGGTTCTCTGCCGAGCTCCTGCGATTTTCGCTGAATCACCTGCTGTACCTGGCCATAATTTTTCCGCTGTTTTCTGGGAAGCTGATCAATTTTCCTCAGATAGTCGATTACACTGCCACGTATTCGGTAATAGGCAAAGGTATTAAACTGAATATTTTTTGTATGATCATACGTGTCCAGTGCCTGTATTAACCCGCTGATGCCGGCACTTTCCAGGTCTTCGCGCTGAGTAAGAGGCTGATCCGGACGATTTATTTTGCCGATAATGCTTCGAATGAGCGGCATTGATTTACTTATGATGGAATTTCGAAGTCCGGGAACCGGTTTTTTGCAGTATGAGTCGACTAATGTTTGTAGCGGTTTATTTGCCATGACTATTCTAAGTTCGTAGTTGATATTTATATGTTATTCATAATTGTCGATTGTCGATTCTTTACAATAGAACCTGTATCTGAAGAATAAGCGGCCGAATAGATCATGGTTAGAATGGTGAATACAAATATGCTTATGAAAAATGCAATAGCGGGAGTTATACCCGAGAGCAGAAGCAGCATGAATTTTAAAAGAAGGAAAACTGTAATATGATGAATTAACACGCTATTCAATCTTTATAATTGTGTTTTGTACCCACGTTCGCCCGGCCGTAGTATTTGCCGTTGTAGTTGTTTGTGAATAGCTATTACGCAAGTTTGGTGCCAGAACCATTAAAGTGGCCAGGAGAGGAATATCATTTAATGCTAAAGATGGGAGATTTTACTCGCTAAACTCTTCAGAGTTGGTTCTGTGGAACTTGTTTATGCTCTCTCTTTAATTAAACAGCGACTCTGTAGTTTTAGGGGAGAGGAGTAAATTTTTCCGCTTGCTACTTATATTTTCCGCTTTTGTAGCTTGTAAACTGTTAGATTGGGTTATCCGTGCAGTTAATACCTGAAAAATAGAGTAAAAACGGTAGGACTGACAATATCCGCTCAATTTTGAAGTGGTGGTATTTGATTATGGTATAGCGGTGATCAGGTTTTTCAACCTTGGTTCTGATCATAAAAACCAACATTATAGCCCTTAAACGGATGTACCATAACACATCAGATATGGAATCGGATTGAATCCGGTTGATGTATGCAGCCTATATTCGAAGCAGATTAAGTAATCTGATCGATATTCTTTAGCTTATTTCGAATAGTGCGATCAGAAATACCCAGCAGCTTAGAGGCCTCTTTCTGATTGCCTTGTGTATGTTCAAGGGTTTTTTTGATCATATGAAGCTCCATATCTTCTATCGACATAAGCGGCATATCAGAGAGTACTTCCCGGCTCAGCTCATCATCAACATTTGAGAAAAGCTGATTATCTATATGTTCGATTTTAATCTCTGTACTATTATTCGATAAAATGACTCCCCGATGTATTTTGTTATCAAGTTCACGCACGTTACCTCTCCACTCCTGATTCATCAGGTAGTCTTCCAGTTCATCGCTGATCGTTTTTTCCCCAAGATTATATCTGCCAGAGTATCGATTAACAAAATAATTGGCTAAAAGAGGTATATCGCTTTTGCGATTTCTCAACGGTGGTATTGAAATTGGAAATACATTCAACCGATAATAAAGATCTTCCCTGAAATCTCCATCTGAGATCGCCTGACCAATATTCCGGTTAGATGTAGCTATAATTCGTACGTCTGCTTTAATAGGTTTCTGGCTGCCAACACGGTAGAATTCTTTTTCCTGGAGCACCCGCAGCAATTTAGCCTGTACGTTGATTTCTATCTCAGTAATCTCATCCAGCAGAAGAGTACCGCCGCTGGCTTCATCAAAAGCTCCTTTGCGATCTTCAATGGCACCGGTGAATGATCCTTTTTTGTGGCCGAATAAAGTGCTTTCTACAAGTTCGGTCGGCAGGTTTGCACAGTTAATCTTTATATATGGAGCATTTGCCCTGTCACTATTTATATGTATCTGATGTGCAAATACTTCTTTCCCTGTACCACTTTCTCCCTGTATCATCACAGGCGCATCATTGCGGGCTATTTTTGGAATAATACGCAACAGATTTTTGACATTTGGGTCTTCGCCCACAAATTTCATATCGTCATCAATCTCCTCTTTTTTGAGGTGTTTGATATGCTCCGATTTTTCCCGCTCTTCTTTTCTCGGAGTTGTCTTTTTTTTCGAGGGTCCCGGACCAACTTCATCAGGATCTGATTTGAAATAGCGGTCTACCCTGAAGATAATTTCTTTGGCTTTAAATGGTTTGGTAATGTAATCGTAAGCACCTTTCCGGAGAGCATTTACCGAATGCTGAATATTGCCAAAACCGGTTATCATAATCACACCGGTATCAGGATGATGTTTTTTCACGAAAGCCAGGATTTCATCGCCGGTCATCTCATTCATTTTTACATCGGTAATGACCAAATCAACTTTATTTTCTTTAAGATAATCAGTGGCTTTTATGGGATTATCAAATGCAATCGTTTTAAAACCATTTGAAGATAGATGCTCATCCATGAAACCCAGAAGGAGTTTATCATCATCCAACAGCAATATGCTACCTTTGATCATAGTAAATTAATGTGATAAATAATTACAATTTGAACCTGGAATGGAATACAGATTCTTAAACAATATGTTGAGTGAATTGCAGAAAATAAAATTCCACGATGATGAACATTGATGACATGATTGTTTAAAATCATAAACATGGAAAGATGACAGACAATCCATAAAAGCCCTTTAGGTATATTTATAATAGCCAAGCATACAGATTAAATATCAAAGATTAAAATCTAAAAAAAATAGGTTGAAAAGAAACATGATTTGTAAAGAGAGAAGCATCTGAGAACTACAAAAAAGACATTAATGCACAATATTTAAAAAAACAGGCTGAATTACCTGTGATCACGAATAGCAGGTGCCGGCAGCTAACACAAAGAGAGAATGCCTGAAATAGTGTTACAGGTTTAGCTTAAAATTCTGTTGGCAATTACTCCCCATACATCAGGATTGTTGAGTAACATGCCGATTTCAGTTTGACTGGCTTCCTCGTCTGATATTGCTTTGGCAGCCTGATATTCTGAGATCCTGGATTTCATTTTTTTCAATTTTACAGATGATGATTGAATTAATTTTTTCATTTCAATTTTAGCAACTTTTTGGTCTTCTATATTAACTGAAAACTTTCCGTCAGCTTTGTTGTTGGTTTGCTGGTTTTGGCTATTATCAGATTTTGCTCCACCGTTCGTATTCTCAGGATCTGTATGTTCGCTATTCCTTTTATCTTTATTCATGATGGTTTGGGCTTATTTAAAACACACTATGTGTATTTGAGCACTGATATATTTGTATTTAAAAGTCCCGATAAGAGTTTTGGATCACTATTTGAACCAATTATCGTCTTTGAAAATGAAAGATTAAGCACGCGAAGGGTTTATGAGAAACTTATAATATTTCTGTAAGTTTTGTCATTGTAATACTTTTAGACCTCTTTTTGATAGGATTTTTCTATCCGGCAAACGAGCTTATTATGAGTGTATAGCTTTTTTTGATTATTTATCTCAGCGCTTGTGCAAGATCATCTAAAATATCATCAACATGTTCAAGTCCTGCACTGAGCCGGATAAGTGTTTCAGGTGTAATAGAATCTTTGCTTTCACTGCTGCGCCGATGTTCCCAGGTACTTTCTACTCCCCCAAGACTTGTTGCCCGTTTTATAAGCTTAGATTTCCCCACAATCTGCATTGCATCTTTCGCAGTGCCATTTATAAGAAATGATATCATTCCACCGAATCCTGTCATCTGTTTTTTTGCAATTCTATGTCCTGAATGGGATTCATGCCCTGGATAATAAACTTCTTTCACCTTTGGATGGTCTTGTAAAAACCCGGCAATTTTCCCGGCATGTTCGTTGTGCCCTCTCATCCGGTATGCAAGTGTTCGTGTACTTCGGCTAAGCATCCAGCAATCCTGGGGAGAGGGTACGCCACCGGCCATCTGTTGGTTCAGGCGAATACGATCAAAAAAAGCATCGGTTTTTGCAGAAACTATGGCTCCGCCCAATATATCACTGTGCCCCCCAAAATATTTTGAAGTGGAGTGAAGCACCAGATCTGCTCCAACTTTTATAGGAAGTTGATTTACCGGTGTAGGCCAGGTGTTATCTACGATAGTGCGGATTTTATGTGTCGAGGAGCGAGATGCAGCTAATTCTGCCACTGCTTTAATATCAGTAATTCGCATCAGTGGGTTAGAAGGTGTTTCAATCCAGATCAGCTTTGTTTCTGGTTTGATACGCTCTTCAATTGATTCATTCTTTGTCATATTGATAAAGTCTATATTGAGCCCCCAACGTATCATGATATCCTTCATCATTTTTCGATTACCCGAATAAATATCCTCCGGGGCGATTATATGATCACCGGGATTCAGAGCCTGCAACACAGCAATAGCTGCCGCTATTCCGGATGAGAACGCAGCGGCAGTTTCTCCTTCTTCCAGGGTAGCAATCAGTTTTTCAAACTGAAGTCGGTTCGGATTTCCCAAACGGGTATAGTGTAAATCTTCATCATCCCGCCCGGAAGGATCAATTTCAAAAATAGTACTTGGAGAAATGGGTGGTATAATGGCCTTTGATGGATTCTCAATGGATAGCCCGGCGTGGATTGCTTTGGTCTCAAATCGCATAGTGTTGTTTTTTATAAATGAAATGATAATTAAGAGAAAAAATCAGGCTGATTGTTTAAGTTTTTTGTTGATAATTGCTTCCAGCTGATCCGCTTGTATTACTCCCGACTGCTGCCATAGAACCCGGCCTTCTTTAAATAATATAAGTGTGGGAATGCTTCTAACCTGGTACCTGATAGCTGCAGTGGGGTTTTTTTCTGTATCTACTTTAAGGATGTTAATTTTACTTCCCATTCGTTTTTTTAGATCTTTAAGTATTGGGGGCATCATCTTACAGGGAGCGCACCAGTCAGCGTAAAAATCAACAAGGACTGGAGTTTCTCCATTAATAATTTGAGAGAACGATTTATTTTTTAATTCAGAACTCATTTTAGTTTCTACTGATTGGGGTTGAATTTATGAGACAAATACTTCTTTTCTACAAAGGTAAGAATTAACATCAAGACAATTCCATTACCCAGTTAAATTCGTCGGATTTAAGGGATTTGATGCGCTTCTGGCTATAAATCTTTTTTAATGTTTGCAGACAATTCAACAAGTTTATAAGATAAAATATACGATAGAGTACTTATTGTTATATAAAAGTTCATTTTTAAAAAACAATATTGCATTCATAAAAGGAGAGATATTCCTGTTTTGTGGCTTGTTTACACGTAGTTTGGTATTGACATGCGATGGAAAAACGTAGCTTTTAAATAGCGTTAAGACATTATAACTGTTCACTTGAGCGTAGTTATGATTGTTTTTGCTATTTTTTTGCAGAGTCAAATATCACAAAATGGTTGGCTTTAATAAATCAATGCAAATGAATAAAGAAGTCGCTTTCGAGATTGAACGTATTGCTCACAAGCGATAGCCCTTTATAGGGAGGATTAATTCGTTTAAACATAAAGATTCGCAAAAAAAAAGCAGATGTCTAAAAAAATAATATTACTACCCATATTGTTACTGGTATCAATTTCTCTGATCGTATCATGCGACAGCGGTCAAATGAACAGCATAGATGACCTTCATAATGTAGATAATCAACCGGAGCTAAAAGTAATCAATGGAGGCCTTAATGCAACTATAAAGGTGAACAGATCGGAAGACAGCTACTTTCATCTGTTGTTGAGTAATACGGGCCCAAACCGACACCTGGCTACAGGCACAAGGACGGGATGGCCAATCCTGTGGGAATCTGCCATATCGCATGATACTACATATGATGACGTAGCCTTATTTTCTACGTATGATGAAGAGTATTGGAAACCGGTTAATTACCTGCTAAATGAAAAAGAATCTTTGAAAAAAGATGACAGCCAGATTACATACCGCGAAATACAGGCAGCTATATGGACACTGTTACCTTTTACCGGATTTGATCTGGACAACACCAGCGCAGATTTACTGTCGCCGGATATGGTGAAAAATGGCGAAGTAAATTTTGACAGAGAGAAAGTTCGGCAGATTGTAGCAGAAGCCAAATCCAGCGGCAGATCCTTCACATATACTCCTGATAAAACCTACGCGGTGGTTGCGAAGTCACAAAACGACGGGCAGTTCATGATAATTGAAGAAACTGCATACGCTTTTGAAGTCGTTGATTTAAAAAGTGAGCACAATATGATTGTTGCGTGGGATATTAACGATCATGGGCAAATTGTAGGCGGCAATTCATTCCTGGATGAAAAGTCCGGACTTACAAACATGGGTAATATTGCAGCACGTGCTTTAAATAATCAAGGTCAGGTTGTGGGGTCTAATGGAAACCAGGCTGCTTATTGGGATGCCGGCAATGGCGTTGTAAATCTTACTTCTCTGGAAGGCGATATGAGCGAAGCCAGTGACATTAACAACTCGGGCCAGATTGCAGGGGAGTTGATGTATGAAACCCTGCTTTATGAAGATGAAGAATTTGGTGATGAATATGACTATGAATTTAAAGCCTTTGTATGGAACAACAATAATGAATGGCAAACGATAGGTAATGAGGGCTGGGCTACGGGAATCAACAATAACAGTCTCGTATCTGGAACTGATTATTCAGTGACGAACCGTGGATTTATCTGGGATGAACAGGAGGGAATGAGAAGCTTAGGAACTTTCAGTGGATTCAGTTCTGCACGCCCGAATGCAATTAATAATAATAACCAGGTTGTCGGATCTGTATTGGTTGCACAAAATACGAGCGGAAATTTAACTGTCTCATCACAAACTGCCAGTCAAGAACTCTCAAAAACAATTGATGAAATTGAACGGGCTTTTAAACAAGCACAAGCCGGCGGCACATACCATTACGCTCACGTGATAGAAATGATGCAAAACTCAACATTTGAGCGGGACGCATTCCCCTGGAAAAATGAGTTAAATAGCAGTCTGTCGGTTGAGCTGCCGCAACTGAATCAAAACATGCAGGGTAAAATTGCATCTGTTGCGACTGAGAATTCCCGCTCCGAAGCGTTTATCTGGAATGAAACAGAAGGGATGATGAATCTCGGTACCCTTGGAGGTAATTGGAGCACCGCATGGGATGTGAATGATCAGGGACAGGTAGTTGGTTATAGTGATATAGGAGATGGACAACATCGCGCATTTTACTGGGATAAAGAGTACGGTATGATTGAACTGCCCGGATTAGGCGGCAATAGCCTGGCACGTGCAATTAACAGTAAAGGCCAGATTGTGGGATACAGCTACGATTCCGACGGCAACTTCTTCCCGGTATTGTGGAACCTGTCTTTTAATAACTCATAGTATTTATTTCATCGCTTAATTACCTGGATTTACACATA
>CAYOLE010000031.1:0-21954 GCA_964404705.1 uncultured Rhodohalobacter sp.
GGGACACTCTAAAATAAACTCTTTATAGACCAAAAAGTTATGGAGTTTATGTCGAAACCTCGCGGGCTCTACCCCGAAATAGTTCATTTCTTTAAAGCCGCGGTTTAATAATCTGCGGCTTTTATCTTTTTCTTTTACCCGATCCCAGTCCATTCACCTGTAGTCTTATTTGTCAATAATTCGGATTAACTTAAAAGAACAGGAAAACTGTTCAATAAATGAATCAGTGATGCCGGCTTCTTCATCACATTTATCAGAAAGAAGGGATCGCCAAAATCGCCAAAGTTTAATTATAATTTTATGTGTTATAATCTCGGTTTTTCTCATTATTGCCATTGTTTTTGGTGTATGGATGATGATGATGCCGCCATCCGGCCCGGCAGTTATGACCGATAAACTTCCTGAATATCAACAGATGATAGCAGAACAGATCAAAAATGATGTGGTATATCTTGCTGACAGCATCGGGCAGAGAAATATGCACACACCGGGTACCATGGAAGCTTCTGTTGAGTTCATAAAGCAACGATTTTCTTCACATGAATTTGAGCCTAAATTGCATCAATATACATTGGGCAGAGGTATATATTCCGGCAGAACAGCAACAAATATTATAGCGGAGATTACCGGATCTGATGAGAGTGATGAGATAATTATAGTTGGCGCCCATTACGATACAGTTCCTCATTCTCCGGGTGCGAATGATAATGCAAGTGGTATTGCCGTGCTGCTTGCCCTTGCCGGAGAACTGGCGAATTTCAAGCCCGTCCGCACAATACGTTTTGTAGCTTTTGCAAACGAGGAGCCGCCTTTTTTTCAAACAGATGATATGGGCAGCTATGCTTACGCCCGGCGGAGTCGTGATCAAAATGAAAATATAATCGCCATGATTGCACTCGACGGACTCGGGTATTTTGATAACTCACCCAGGTCGCAAACCTATCCCCTGCCGGGCCTGGGTTTTGCTTATCCCAAACGGGCAGAATTTATTGCCCTGGTAACACGGCTCAGTGATCTTAGCTTATTAAAGAGAATATCGGCAGGCTTTAAAGAGAGTAATTTAATTCCATCAGAATCTGCCGCATTACCGGGATTTCTGCCCGGAGTCAACTGGTCCGACCACTGGTCGTTTTGGAAACAGAGTTACTCCGCAATCCTGATAACCGACACCTTGCTGTTTCGTGATCCGGACTATCATTCCACGAATGACACCCCCGAGCGGCTGAATTACGAAAATATGGCGAGGATAACATTTTCATTGGCCAAAGCAATTCAAGAGTTTGATTCTGATTAAGGCTAATATAAAATATCCCTAACTGGGTAAAATTCAAGAAGAGTTGAAAGGGATTACACTTCGATTTGTTTACAATAATTCAAAGTAAATAATCACCTGATAATTTTCTTATCTTGAGTATCTATTCTATTAAATCACGAGATATTAATGTTCAACTATGAATATAAGCATTACTGAAACCTGTCTATATGCGGTGGATCTGGATGAGGCTGAACATTTTTATTCAGACCTGATGGGATTTCAGCTGGTAATGAAAGAGGACGAGAGACATCTTTTTTATAAATGCACAAACAGCATGCTGCTGATTTTTAATCCACAGCATACACGCAATATAGAAACCAAGGTGAACGGAAAATCTGTACCCTTGCATGGCGCTGAGGGACCGGGCCATATTGCATTTTCTGTAGACAGTAACGACTACGAAAACTGGAAAAAACAACTTCTGAAACGAAACATTGAAATAGAGTCAGAAATTGAATGGCCCGGCAACGTACGCTCCTTTTACTTTCGGGATCCTGCCGGTAACAGTCTTGAAATTATAACCGGAGATATGTGGAAATTATCCTGATCGTTGATCTGTTAAACCTATGATTAAATCTGTACACTAATTAACCTACTCTGCATGGAATATTTTGAAATAAATGATGCATATGGCATCGTAGTTGGTAAAATTGAAGAATGGATTACCACGTTAATAGCAATGCTTCCCAATCTCGTGGTGGCAACCTTTATTTTGATTCTGTTTTTTGTAATTGGCAGAATTGCCCGGAAAACAGTTGGCAAAATTCTTTCAAGAGTAGCCGAAAACAGAACGGTAACCAATTTGCTGGAGTCGATTGTCGGAATTGCAATTACCGCAATTGGATTTTTCATTGCTCTTACCGTATTACAGCTTGATGGTGCCGTAACTTCTCTGCTTGCCGGTGCCGGTATTATTGGTCTGGCCCTGGGTTTCGCATTTCAGGATATTGCCTCCAATTTTATTGCCGGTGTAATACTTTCAATCCGCCATCCCTTTGGTATTGGTGATATTATTGAATCGAACGATTTTTTCGGAATCGTTCAGAAATTAAACCTTAGAAATACAGTACTCAAAACAGTAACTGGGCAGATAGTTTATATGCCCAATAAAAAAGTTTTTGAAAATCCTCTTCAAAATTATTCCACTACAGGTCTGCGGCGTGTTGATCTCTCTTGCGGCATATCCTATGGGGATGACCTGAAAAAAGCCCGTGACATAGCGGTGGATGCTGTAGACCAGGTTGAGAATATACTTTCTGATAAAGGAATTGAATTTTTTTACGATGAATTTGGGGATAGTTCAATCAACTTTAAAATTCGCTTCTGGGTTAATTTTGTTTCTGTTCCGGACTACTGGAGGGCACGAAGTGAGGCCATAATGGCTATCAAAAAAGCATTCGATGATAATGACATTATGATTCCATTTCCTATTCGCACACTCGATTTTGGAATCCGAGGTGGTGAAAAACTCAATACTATGCTGCCGGATTCTGCATCTAATGGCGATACGCAGGCAGAATCAGAAATCCAAAAGTAAGGCGAAATTCTCTCGACTGTCGACTTCCCGTCGACTGTCGGGTTGGTTCAGGCTTAAACCTCGACTGTCGACTCCACGTCGACTGTCGAGTGGGATCAGACTGAAACTTTGGCTTGCGGATTGAACCTGTATACAAAAACGCTGTCAGGAATTCTCCAAAGACAGTCGAATGCGCTGGCAGGTTTTGGGATTCTACCCGACTGTCAACTTCCCGTCGACTGTCGAGGGAGCAACATTCCCCGACTGTCGACTCCACGTCGACTGTCGGGTTGGTTCAGACTGAAACTTTGGCTTGCGGATTGAACCTGTATACAAAAACGCTGTCAGGAATTCTCCAAAGACAGTCGAATGCGCTGACAGGTTTTGGGACTCTACCCGACTGTCGACTGTCGGGTGAGCAACGGGCACGATCTATATAGGGCAGGGATGGCTGAATTGATTGGATTTGTGCGTGGAAAGACTCGTCCGACGAAAAAGGCCACATAGTGATCCCTTCGGGGCAATCGTCGGACGAGTGTAATGAACTAAAATTTTCCTAATTATAATTGATCTACAAGACTTTTTAGCGGGCGATCGAATTGTTCTCCAAATATTTCGAAAGGTACCCGGGGAGTGGTCAGCTCTTTTACATTACTTTGATTGATAATTTCCTGGTAGGTTTCGTAGCAATCAAGGGCTTTTTCGAAAGCCTGCATGTCTGCTTCACTGCAGGATTCAACATAGGCGATCTCCTCTTCGGAAGATGCTTCTAATCTGAACTTTCCCTTCGTATCCACCTCTCCCATCCGCGTAAAAAATGCGAGGCGTTTTGGATAAATCTCACCTTCCCGTTTCATTCTGCAGAACAAACTTTTTACCACTGCATGACTTACTAAATGATCGTGAAATCCACTGATGCCATGCACTGCATATGTAATTATTACATCTGGTTTTAATTTGTGTAACTCCTGTTCAATTTCGTTTTCGATTATAAACGGATCAAGATGTTTAAGTTCACCATCCGGCAGGTCTAAAACTGTCATGCCAGACAGGCCCAGTGTTTTTTGCACGCATTGCATTTCTTTAAAGCGAATAGCCCCCATTTCCTGTTTGCTAACACCCAGCCGATGCCTTTGTTTTGTGGCTTCTCCTTTTGTGAGAGTTAGTAAATACACCTCATGACCCTGACGCAATTGAGCGCTCATGGCAGGTGCAGGTCCAAAAGATTCATCATCAGGATGGGGAAAAATATAGAGTAATTTCATTTATGAATAAAATATCAGGGTTTAGAATGATTTTTGTTATAGATATTTAAATAAATGCTGAACAATGAGTTATCCAAATATATACACAAATTTTATCAGGTAGTTTACAGCATGTAAGATCCGGCATTAATATGAAAAGTCTGTCCCGAAGCATGGGGAACTGTTCCTTCGGCAAGAAACACCGCGAGATTCGCCACTTCATCGGGTTGGGTAATTTCATCAAATGCCGATTCCGCTGTAATATGATCTTTACCTAAAAGAGAAACTGCATCCCTGGCCATATCTGTTTCAATAAATCCGGGAGCAATAGAATAAAAAACCACTCCCCTTCGGCTAAAATCCCGGGCCATACTTTTAGATAAAGCCACGAGTCCGGCCTTGGAAGCTGCATAGGCGGCATACTCCTGGGTATCGCCCCGGTAAGATGCTCTTGAGGCAATATTTATTATAATTCCTTTCGTACCGGACTCAAGATGATAATTTAAAAACCATTTACTGATTAATGCCGGTGCTTTCAGATTTACCTGCATCGTAGAATCCCAGACGGAGAGCCAGTCATTATCGTTGCCTTCAAAATCCGCATCAGTAAAAATGCCTGCATTATTGATCAATACATCAGGTTTATTCGCTAATAAAAGCGGACGTATTGTCTCAGTAAGTTCTGCCGTATCAGAAAGATCTGCATAGACACCTGAAAACAACTTACTCTCTGTAAGTTTAGTGGGAAAAGGCGAACTTTTTGCAGTGCCAACTACACTCCACTCTTTTCTCAGGCAGGCTTTAGCAATTTCAAGTCCAATGCCACGGGAACAACCTGTTAATAATATAGTTCTGTTATTATTCATACCATTAATCGGGTTATAAAATTCAAACATAATCAACGGGAATACATAAGACAATCCTAAATCTTATATCGTTTAATTTTTTGTTTAAATGGATTTAATCAAGGGTATACCATACTTTTTATTTTTTGAAATGAACAACACTCTTCTGTTGTTTTAAAAGAGTTCACGTAATTAAAAAATCTTTCTATGAGGTTAACTGACCAAGCTCAATATATTTTTTCTCAAACCCTGGATTATGTATCTCCCGAAAGAATTATTCCAGATTCATTAACGTGGGACGCTGAATCAGGTAAATTAACGATTCAGGAAAAAACGATTGATGTTTACGACAAACAGCCCATATATCTTATCGGATTTGGCAAGGCCTCTGCAACTATGGCTGGAGCAATAGAAAACTTGCTTGGGGATAGAATTAATGATGGAATTGTAATTTCCCCTGATGCTTATCACGGAAGACAACGATTTCAGGTGTTTAAAGGGTCCCATCCCCTGCCAGACGTTGAAAGTCTTTCATCCTCCCTTGAGCTGCTGGATTTTATAAAATCTATTCCTGATGATGCACTTGTTATAAACCTTGTGTCTGGGGGTGCTTCATCCCTTTTCTGTATTCCTACGGGGACACTCGAAGTTGAAGATGTGCGGAAAATTTATTCCCTGCTTATAGAATCGGGAGCTTCAATCCATGAAATTAACACTGTCCGCAAAGTATTTTCTGCAGTAAAGGGCGGCCAAATCCTGAGATGGCTGAATAAAACAACCCTGGTTGATTTGATGATTTCAGATATTTCAGACGATCAGATTGGAATGATTGGCAGCGGTCCATCTATTGCTCAGTCGATCTCGGCTACCCAGGCTTTTCAGGTTCTGAAGAAGTATAACCTCTATCAGCATATCCCGCATTCTGCAAGGCAGCTTTTGGCAGTGGAAATGGATTCAGAAGCACGCGATAAGGATTACCGAACCACCAGCGATTTTGACAGACACTATTCATTTATTATTTCTTCCGCCTCTAAGATGGCTGCTAAAGCGACTCGAATTGCAGAGTCATTCGGTTTTCAAGTTCAACTTGACGAAAAACCGTGGTCAGGTCCTATATGGGAATATGAAGATCATCTGATGAAGCAGATTAATAATTTGCCTGAAAATTCCGGGAAAACCCGGGCACTAATCAATTTTGGCGAACCCACAGTACAAGTAACGGGCAATGGACTTGGCGGCAGAAATCAAGAGCTTGCGTTACGAATGGCAATTAAACTTCGTTCTTTTGATAGAGACATCTGCTTTTTAAGTGTAGGCACAGACGGCATTGACGGTCCCACGGATGCCGCAGGTGCCATCGTAACGAATAAAACCTACGAGGAAGCCATCAAGGAAAATATTAATCCTGAAGATTATCTCGAGGATAATGACAGCTATAACTTCTTTGACGAAGCCGGCGGTCATATAAAATCGGGACCGACAGGTAACAATTTAATGGATCTCCAAATTACTCTAATTAAGTAGATTTGCGGATTTTTGTTTTGGCTGTTATCACTTTGATTCAGATTGTGGGAAAATACATCCCTGAAGAATGAGGGTGTGTTTATTGTAAATAAAGTTAACAGGTTAAATGGAACCGCAACAATATCCGCAAGAACCTGTCACTCCGGATATTTTTTTAAAACTCATCCCGTAGGTTGTTCGATTAATTTGTAACTTTGAAAGCTAAACAGCAGTGCGAAATAAAGCAGATCTACAGTATTCATGAAACAGTTTACCCTTCAGCCTGATTCAAAATCCAAGCCTGCCTCCTCCGCGAATTTTCTAAAAGGGTTAAATGAACAGCAAAAGAAAGCAGTAACTCATACCAGCGGGCCCCTGTTGATTATTGCGGGTGCAGGAAGCGGTAAAACCCGGGTACTCACATACCGGATCGCCTATCTTCTGCAGCAGCACAAAGCCGCACCTCATGAAATCCTGGCCCTTACATTCACCAATAAAGCCGCCCGAGAGATGCAGAACCGGATCAGATCGCTGATCGGCGACAGGGCAGGGACTTTATGGATGGGCACATTTCACTCTATTTTCTCAAAAATCCTTCGTTTTGAAGCAGATAAAATCGGGTTTGATTCCAATTTTTCAATTTATGATACATCCGATTCAGAGTCGGCTATTAAGCTAATTTTGGGAGAACTGAACTATGACCCGCGGGAAATCAGTCCCCGCACTATCCAGAGAAGAATCAGTGATGCCAAAAATCAACTCATCACGCCCAATGCATATAAAACCCGGTTTGTACACAGTACTCTCGACGATATCACAGCACGTGTGTTTGAAGTGTATGATGTGCGGCTTCGCCAGGCAAATGCAATGGATTTCGATGATCTGCTGATTAAACCAATTGAGCTTTTTGAAGAGCATCCCGATGTTCTGGAGAAATATCAGGACCGGTTTAAACATATTTTTATCGATGAGTACCAGGATACGAACCACGCTCAGTATAAAATGACGAAAATGCTGGCGCAGAAATATCAGAACATTTGTGTGGTGGGGGATGATGCGCAAAGTATCTATTCCTTTCGCGGGGCCGACATCTCAAACATTCTAAATTTTAAAAGCGATTATGATAAAGCGCAGCAGATTCCGCTTGAGCAAAACTACAGATCCACGAAACATATTTTGCAGTGTGCCGACTCCATCATCAAAAATAATAACAAACAGCTCAAGAAAACCCTCTGGACCGAAAATATTGAAGGCCAACCGATCACCGTTCTTGAAAATTTTGATGAACGAGATGAAGCCAACCGGGTAATTCAGCATATTCAGAACCTGAAGATGCGGGAAGGGTACTCCAATAATGATTTTGCCATCCTTTACCGTACCAATTATCAAAGCAGGGTTTTTGAGGAAGCATTTCGGCGTAAAGGAATTGCATACCAACTGGTTGGCGGGCTTTCTTTCTATCAGCGAAAAGAAATAAAAGATGTACTGGCCTACCTCACTCTGCTTGTGAATCCGGATGATGAACAGGCTTTGCTTCGTATCATAAACGAACCCAGCCGCGGAATTGGAAAGAAAACACTGAATGATCTTCTCAGAAAGTCCCGAGATCAAAAACGATCGGTGTGGTCAATTATCCAGAACGTTCAGGATTTAAATCTTTACAAACCGGCAATTTCACGAATTGAACAATTTGTAAAGATGATAATAAACCTTCGCAAGGAACTCGTTTCGGGAGCTTCATTGCTTTCCACCACCAAGAAAATGCTTGAAGCCAGTGGATATGTGAAATCTTTGATAGAAGAGAATAGTGCCCAGGCCCTGACCCGGAGAGACAACATTATTGAACTTCAAAACGCGATATCGTATTACGAGCAGCATAATAAAAACCCATCATTGAGTTCGTTTCTGCAGGAGATCAGTTTAATTACCGACACAGACAAATACGATGAGGATAAACCAGCTGTTACAATGATGACTGTTCATGGCTCGAAAGGGCTTGAATTTCCGGTGGTATTTATAGTCGGATTGGAAGAAAAGCTTTTTCCAATGGGGGGCCGGGATGGTGAAGAAGCAGATTTTGAGGAGGAACGCCGTCTGTTTTACGTTGCTATAACTCGCGCTAAAAAACAGCTCTTTTTTAGTTATTCTAAAATGCGGTACCGTTTTGGGGAAGAAAACCGGCAAATGCGATCCCGTTTTCTCGACGAGGTTGATCCCGGAGTTGTCCGTACCGAAACCGGTGCTACTATAAAACAAAACAGAGACAGATTGGATAGCGATGGTTTAACAACAGGCAATGATACAGAAATTGAATACGACTGGAAAAAACCAAAACAAAGCAAAAAGCCATCCAATAGTGGTCTTGATTTTGAAACCACCTACGATGATGATCCATATCAGGCGGGAACAACAGTAATGCATCCTACATTCGGACACGGCAAAATACTTCAGAGAACCGGATCAGGCAAAGATTCCAAAGTTGTTGTATTTTTCAAGCAGAGAGGACAAAAAACACTGATGCTTCGTGCCGCACGTTTAAAAGTTTTATAGATTTGTGCGGTTTGCAAAAAATCAGCCGATAACCAGGAATTAATCTGATCTGTTGTGGAAACATTATGAAGCTGCCATCAGTACTCTAATTGCTGACCCTATTATTAATATCAGTTCAATAAAGTTTTTTTTGAAAAAAGTAACCTTACTACCTGCTGTACTTCTTACTGTCGTCGTATTGTGCTTTTTTCCATCGGATGCACAATCTCAGATTTCATTCAATCCCGTTAGCATGGGACTGGGCGGCGGCGGTACGTCTTACATTATAGGCTATGATGCTTTATTTATAAATCCAGCCAACCTTCAGCTTCGCGAAAAAAATTATACTGTACAGTTTTCGATTGGTGAAAGCGGGTTTTATCTGGATACGCCGTTAAGTATGAGAGACAGCCGTGAGCGAATAAACACATTCGAAGAGATGTTGCTCCCCCCGCAAGAGGGAAAATATCAACTTAACGACAGTGAGAGAGATTTACTCCTGGCCCGAAATTTTTCCGGCAACCGGTCGAATCAGCAGTTCAGGTCCGCATCAACTGTAAACTGGCTTGGAATCAAATGGTTCAGAGATGAACGAAGTTACGCTTTCGCAATTCGGTCACGCCAGAGCAACCGATATACAGTGGGCCGGGGTAATTATGATGCAACTGCAGTGGAAACAAGTTCTGGTGAACTCATTGACCGCTCTTTAACTCATAGTTTTCAAACCCTGCATGAAGTATCTCTGGGTTACAGTGAATCATTCGGATTTCTAAGCGGTTTATTTCCACGGATCTCAAGATTTAATATTGGTATTGCTCCCAAAATTGTGGTTTCAGGGCCCTCATTTTCAACACAGTATTCAGAAACGTATACACGTGAAGATGCGAATGATCCATGGATTAATGAAAACAGTTATACCTACGAAAGTACCGGAATATTCAGCAACTATGCAGAACGACTCATTACCGGGAGTAATCCGTTTGATCAAACAGGGGGCGTGCAACAGGTTACAGACCTTTTGAATCCGACCGGTATAGGTGCCGCACTTGATTTTGGAATCACTTATCTCTTTACGTTTGGTGATGATCTTTCATTAATCAGGCGCGGAGAAGAACCCACTGAAAAATCATTAAGAATGAGTTTTTCTGTAACCGACCTTGGCATTCTACATAACTTTGATAATCCATTTCGTGCTGAAACGGAAGATTCAGACCCGGTATTCAGAGATCCCGGCCCGATATCTGACACATATTTTGCAGGAGCTCTGCTTCAGGATTTTCAATTTTTAGAGAACCACGGATCGCATCCCCTGCAAAACACTGATTCTCGAAAAAGAAGCGGGTATCAGTCACTTCTTCCCACATCCGTTCAAACAGGAGTACTCTTCCAGATGAACAGAATAAAGATGATGGGTGATTTTCAGCTTGGTCTTAACGAAAATGCATTTCAATCAACCAGGCTAATAAGCTACATAGGGGCCGAATTAAGGCCCTTTTCATTTCTGCCGGTACGAGCAGGTACCCGGCTTGCAACTAACCTGCCGGGCTATTATAGCTTTGGAGCCGGCTTTGAAACACGATTTTTTGATATAAACGCTGCCGTACAATTCAGGAACACAGCCTCCGGTTTAACGTTTGAACCAGTAGCCGCTTCCGCTGTAGCGCTAAAATTCTATATTCCCTGAATAAATTGCTGACCAACTGTCAGCCTGTTTTGTAATCGTCACAATTTGGCAGAACCCTTCAGCGACTTATGACGTTATGGAAGCAAGCATTTTTTTGGCTTCGTGTTTGCACGCACTTATAAAAAATTTCCTAAAAGATTTAAATTTTATGTTTGACACACGATTTAAAATTGAAACTTCTTTCGATGAGCAAAATGATGGCTTTGATGATTTTGAACAAGCCATTCCTTTGATGAGCGAAGAAGAAGAAAAACGTCTCACTGAATCAAAAATACCGGAAAATCTTCCACTTCTTCCGTTAAAAAACACGGTTCTTTTTCCGGGGGTTGTTGTGCCCATAACTGTTGGCCGTGATCGCTCGCTTGAGCTGGTGAAAGAAGCGTACGAAAATGATAAAATCATCGGTGTAGTGGCCCAGAAAGACGAGTCTGTAGAAAATCCTACTAAAGACGATCTTTACAGAATGGGAACTGTGGCACAGATTCTGAAACTGATAAAGATGCCCGATGGCAGTAAAAGTATTGTAATCCAGGGAAAGAGTATTTTCGAGGTGTTGAAAATCACCCAGGAGCAACCGTTTTTCAGAGCCGAAGTTGAGCCCTTCAAACAGGACATGGATCTGTCGGGGCTCGAGCTGGACGCATCGATCCGCTCTATTAAAGAGACCGCAAGTAAAATTGTAAACCTGTCTCCTAATATCCCATCCGAGGCATCGATTGCAATTAATAATATTTCGAGTCCTTCATTTTTACTTAACTTTATCTCCTCAAACCTTCAGATAGATTTAAGTGCTAAACAGTCAATACTTGAGATTCGAAAATTCTCGGATCGGCTTGATTCCGTAATGGAGCATTTAAATAAAGAACTCCAGGTTTTAAATTTGAGTGAAGAGATTCGAACTAAGGTTAAATCCGATATCGATGATCAGCAGCGTGATTTCTATCTTCGCCAACAAATGAAAGCGATACAGGAAGCACTGGGTGAAGACAGTGAACAGCAGGATATAGTAACATTGCGACAACGCCTCAATGAGAAAAAAGGTCTGTCTAAAGATGCAAAGGAAACAGTCGAGAAAGAGCTTCAACGTCTTGAAATGACTCCAAGTTCCTCTCCTAATTATGGAATCATCCACAGCTATGTGGAATGGATTTTGGATTTACCCTGGGGGGAAACATCAAAAGATAAACTCGATCTTAAACGGGCCCGTAAAATTCTGGATGAAGATCATTATGGGCTCGAAAAAGTGAAAAAGAGAATTGTTGAATACCTGGCCGTGCTAAAACTTAAAAAAGATATGAAAGCACCGATTTTATGCTTTTACGGCCCTCCCGGTGTTGGTAAAACCTCTCTGGGAAAATCGATTGCCAGGGCGCTTAACAGAGAATTTGAACGGTTCAGTCTTGGTGGTATTCACGATGAAGCTGAAATAAGAGGTCACAGGCGTACCTATATAGGTGCTCTGCCGGGCCGTATTTTGCGTTCTATGAAAAAAGCCGGAACCGGAAACCCTGTCATGATGCTCGATGAGATCGACAAAGTGGGCAGCGATTTCCGGGGCGATCCGACCTCTGCCCTACTCGAGGTTCTTGATCCGGAACAGAACAACGCATTTATCGACAACTATCTTGAACTTGATTACGATCTGTCGAAAGTGATGTTTATTGCCACGGCAAACTCCCTTGATACCATACCCGCGCCGTTACGTGACCGAATGGAGATTATCAATATCAGCGGTTATACACTCGAGGAGAAGGTTCAGATTGCAAAAAAATACCTTATCCCAAAACAAATAGAGGAAAATGGCCTTACCAGTAAGCAGATAAAAATCTCACAGGCTGCTATCGAACGCATTATCGAGCAGTATACCCGCGAATCGGGTGTACGAAATCTTGAGCGACAGATCGGCTCTGTCTGCCGGAATATAGCCGCTCAAATTGCGAGTGAAGAGATCAAAAAAATGAGCGTGGGTGTAAACGACATCCAGGATATTCTGGGTAAACGCAAATTCTTTTCTGATGCGGCTGAACGTACAACTGTTCCCGGTGTTTCCACAGGCCTTGCCTGGACACAATACGGCGGCGACATTTTATTCATTGAAGCCAGCGTATCACGAGGTAGCGGAAAACTGCACATAACCGGGCAGCTGGGTGAGGTCATGAAAGAATCAGCCATGCTTGCAATTAGTTACCTGCGGGCCAGGTACGAAGAGCTGGGCATCCCCGAAGAAGCATTTAAATATTGGGATCTCCATATTCACGTTCCACAGGGCGCTGTTCCTAAAGACGGGCCCTCAGCCGGTATCTCATTATTGTCGGCTGTAGCATCAATCTTTACACAGCGTAAAGTGAAGGGAACTCTGGCCATGACTGGTGAAATCACACTTCGCGGATTAGTGCTTCCCGTAGGTGGTATTAAAGAAAAAGTTCTGGCCGCTAAACGCGCTGGAATCGAAAAGGTGATACTGCCTCAGAAAAATGAAAAAGATGTTGCCGAAATTGAAGATGAGGTTCTCGGTGATTTGAAAATCGAGTATCTGGAACGAATGGATCCCCTGTTAGATATTGTTCTTGAAGATGAACCGGTGACAGATCCATCCTCTTTCTTCCATGTGCCGGATAATCAAAAGAAGGAAGCTGACGGCACCATCTCGAAAAACGATGCACGGAAGGAAATCGCAGTTATGGATTAATTTCACTAATTTATTAACTAAGCCGCTTTGGACAGTAAACCAAAGCGGCTTTTTTTATTTGTCTCTTACTACTGACCTGACTGTTTCGGGATTGAGAAAAAATCGCCATGTTTAGGTTAGCAATTTTAGATTATTAGAATCGATATTTTAAGATTCCAAAAATCCCGCCTCTAATGAGAGGTTGAACATGATTTTTTCCGCATGCAGGTGTAAGATATCGATTCACAGAGGAACCTAAAGTGGATTTCCCAGGGTTATCTTCGGTGCAATGAATCGGAGAACATTACACAATCAGGCTAAATGATCATGTAAAAACTAAATGTTTAATTTCAAAATATGAGCAAAACCGGTAAAGTTATTCAGTCTACAGGAAAATGGTATAAAGTTTCAGCGAATGGTGAAATTTATGATTGCCGTATACCGGGTAAATTTCGATTGACAGAATCATCAGTTACAAACCCTGTTGCTGTGGGTGATAAAGTCGATTTTACTGTGGCAGATGATGGGCGCGGAATGATCGATAAAATTCATGAGCGAGTAAATTACGTTCCGCGAAAATCTACCCGGAGTAATAAAGATGAGCAGATACTTGTTGCAAATATCGATCGGGCCTGGGTCGTTCAGTCAATACGAAAACCGACCTTAAAGCGCGGGTTTATCGATCGCTTTTTGGTAGCATGCGAAGCTTACGAAATCCCTTCCGGAATTATCATCAATAAAATTGATCTTGCAAGAGAAAAAGATAAAAACGAACTCTCCGCAATATCTGCAACATACCGCTCCATCGGCTATCCTGTTTTGCACACCTCCATTAATGATCAAGATTCAATTGCCAAACTGAGTAAACAGCTTCAGTCAAAAACCTCTGTATTTATTGGCCACTCAGGTGTGGGTAAAACAAGTTTGATTAACTGCCTGAATCCAACTCTGAATCTTAAAATCGGAGATATTTCATCCTACTCTGAAAAAGGTAAACACACCACAACATTTTCCAAATTGCTCACTTTAGGTGAAGAAACTTACCTGGTTGATACGCCCGGAATCAAAGAGTTTGGTCTTGTAAACATTGAGCCCTACGAACTATCAATTTATTTTCCGGAGATGCGTGAGCCCAGCTTAAACTGTAAATTCAGTACCTGTACACACAATCATGAGCCACAGTGCGGGGTGGTTGAGGCATTTGAACAGGGTAAAATTGATCCGGAGCGCTACAATTCATATCTGAATATGCTTGATGCTATAGAGTCCTGATCCTTCTTTTCTGAGGAAGCCGCAAGTGGTAAACTAAAAAATTGTTCAATCGTTGAAGTGTAATTTTATAGTTCCAACCACAATTCCAATTCATTTCAACAGTCAACCGTCTAACGCGAACTCCTTTAGGCCCCAACAGTTTAACGCAAGTCGAGAGCAAACTCTCAACGCGCCATCGTTTTCATCCCCTTTCGAGTTTAGACCCTTTCAAATTTTAGAAACTTAACGACGGGTATTGCAAACAATCCAAAGGGAACAATAGCAAATCTGGTTTAGTAACAAGTGGATAAGAGTGGATAAATAAAGACCCCACAGCAAGGAAATCTCTTTACATTTAAACCATGATGCCGATAACCTTAGATAACTGAGCTTTAAGTAAATTTATACAGATGAAGAAATATCTATTTAGTTTCCTGTTTTTGTTCGCACCATTGTTCGTTTCAAATCCTGTCAATGCCCAGGTTAACAGTATTGGAGAATTAATGAGGGGAGGAATTGAAGATTCCAATCTGCTTCTCGAAAATTATCTTAAGCCGTATACCAATGGCTTCGGTGCAGGTTTAAATACAGGCTGGAATAACTCTGCCCGCCCTTACAGAACTCTTGGATTTGATCTTCGGGTCAACACTTCACTTTCTTTCGTTCCGATGGCTGATGAAATTTTTGATGTTGCTCAGTTGGAACCGCAATTTAAAGAGTTGGAGTTGCACCCAGATAATGTTTCGAGCACTACCCCAACAATAGCAGGGGAAGAAACTTCAGGTGCTACATTGGTTAGATACTACAATGGGCCAAATGGTAGAGAAGAATTATATTCTTTTGACATGCCCCAGGGAACGGGCGTTCCGATGGTTCCTGCTCCGATGATACAGGGTACTGTTGGCATTCCTAATGATACCGACATCTCTCTCCGATTGGTTCCCTCTGTATCAGTGCCCAATGCAGATGGACAGGTTAGCTTGTTTGGTATTGGTGCCAAGCACGGATTAAATCAATGGATTCCCGGCGGAAAGGTGATGCCAATCGATATTTCTCTACAGTTCGGTTACACACAATTTAATTTTGATATAGAGGCTGATGTGCAGCCGGAAAGCGGTTCTGATATTCGCAATGATTTTGACGCCAGTGAATGGGAAGGCCAGCAAATTGAACTGAATTCATCTGGTTATACTGCGAACTTATTGATCGGACGTTCTTTGCCAATATTGAGCGTTTTTGCCGGGGCGGGTATTCAATCTTCAACAATGAAAATCATCACCAAAGGTTCCTATCCGATCACCGCTCCAAATATTAATTACGATCCCGAATCAAGTCCGGAACCAAAAGCTATTGAAGCACTTGAAGATCCAGTGGATATTTCTTTCGCCGGTGATAACTCAGTTCATGCCCTTGCCGGTTTACGTGTACGACTGGGTTTATTAACACTTTCTGGTTCTTATACTATCTCGGAATACCCGGTTGCAAATATTGGTATTGGAATTAGTATGAGGTAAAAATCATAAATTAATGGGCGTCCAGCCAGTTATTGGCAAGTCCCATTTCTACCTCGAGAGGAACGTCTAACGTATAGGCGTTCTGCATCATATTCCTGATGATTTCAGGCAGAAATTCCTCTTCTTCGTTAGCGATTTCAAAAATCAGTTCATCGTGTACCTGCAGCAGCATTTTAGACTGGAATTCGTTTTCCTGCAGGTAGTTTTGAATCTGAATCATTGCCAGTTTGATGATGTCTGCGGCAGTTCCCTGGATCGGCATGTTTATGGCGGTTCGTTCAGCAAAACCCCGCACGTTCCAGTTTCTTGAATTTATATCGGGAATGTAGCGTCGCCTGCCCATAAGTGTTGTTACAAAACCGTCATTCTTTGCCTGACGAACAGTTTCATCAATATAATTCTGGATTCCCGGAAACCGGGCAAAATACTGTTCAATCATCTCTTTCCCCTCAGTATTGCTGATGCCCAGCCTGTTTGCCAGGCCATATGCGCTTACTCCGTATGGAATACCAAAATTCACCTCCTTTGCTTTGCGCCGATGGTTTGGAGTAACATCTTCGAATGAATTCAGACCAAAAATCTCCTTGGCGGTTCTGGCATGAATATCCTCGTTATTTTTAAAAGCCTGCATCATATTTTGATCCTGGGAAATGGAAGCGATCACCCGTAGTTCAACCTGAGAATAGTCTGCAGCCAGCATTTTGAATCCTCCGGCAGGCACAAAAGCCTTTCGGATTTCGCGGCCGCGCTGTGTGCGGATAGGAATATTCTGAAGGTTGGGATTGGATGATGACAGCCGGCCTGTAGCAGCTACCGTCTGATTTAACTCCGTGTGGATTCTGCCTGTTTGTTCATTTACAAGTTTGGGAAGTGCATCCACATACGTTGAACGAAGTTTACTCAGGCTGCGATAGTCCAGAACCAGTGAAGGTACTTCGTATTCTGCTGCCAGTGCGGTCAGAACTCTCTCGTTAGTGGAATACTGGCCGGTTTTGGTTTTTTTGCCAGACGGCAGTTTTAACTTGTCGAATAAAACATCACCCAGCTGCCTGGGAGAATTCAGATTAAACTCCACCTCTGTTTTTTCAAAGATTTTCTTCTCAAGTTCGTCAAGATCCTTCGTCAGCTCTTCAGAAAATTCATTAAGCATCTCAACATCAATGCTTACGCCGGCTCTCTCCATCTCTGCAAGCACCCGGATTAAAGGAAATTCAATTTCCTGTGCAATCTCGGTCAGTTTATCCTCATCAAGTTTATCACGGAAAAGCTTGTAGAGTTGCAGTGTAACATCTGCATCTTCGCAGGCATAGTCGGCAATCTCTTTATACGGCAGTTCGCTCATTGACTTTTGCAATTTACCTTTGCCGATTAGTGATTGTATCGAAACAGGTTCATAATTTAAATATTTTTTTGCGAGAGCATCCATGCTGAGTTTCTGTGAGGCATCCAGAAGATAAGCGGCGACCATTGTGTCGAATACAGGCCCCTTCACCTTAATTCCGGCGCGTAACAGCACCAGATAATCATATTTGAAATTCTGAGCGATTTTCAGGCTCTTTTTATTACCCAAAAGTGGATCAATTAATTCAAGAACCTGTTTTGAATCAAGTGCTCCCTCCACATTTGTGGGAATGTAAAACGCCACGCCCTCCTTTGCACAAAGAGATATGCCCACTAAATTTGCGACAATTGCATCTTTGTTGTCTGTCTCTGTATCAAAACACAATTCATCTGCATTTCGAAGCTGTTTCACCACTTCCAAAATTTCCTTCTCTGTAGCAGCTGTGCTATAGGTCACTTCGGCATCTTTCAGTGATGTAACTGCTTCTTCTCCCACCTCACCTTTATCAAATAATGAACCCTGCCCTCCCGGTTCTTCTCCAAGATATTTTCGGGTCAGCGTTCTGAATTCCATTCTTTTAAAGAAAAGACCCAGTTCTTTTTTGTCAGGACCATGCCAGCCGAGAGTTTTCCAATCCTGTACGTCAGGTACATCGGTTTTAATGGTAACCATCTCTTTGGCATGCAGAGCCTGCTCTTTAAAATTGGTCAACCCCTCACGGGCACGTTTAGACTTCATCCCAGGCGCAGCCTCAATCGCTTTTTCAAGTGATCCATACTTTTTTATCAGCTTTGGAGCACCTTTCTTACCGATACCCGGCACGCCTGGAATATTATCCGAGGTGTCGCCAATCATCGCAAGCACATCGATCACCTGGTCGGGGTAGACGCCAAAATAATCCTTGACTCCCTCAGGATCTATTACAATAAAGCCTCCATTTTTATTATCGGGCTTCACCATTTTAATATGACCTTTCACCAGCTGCATGAAATCCTTATCGGGAGTAACCAGGTATGCCTCAACATCTTCCACTAACGCATTACACGCCAGTGTACCAATCAAATCATCTGCTTCATATCCGTCTTTTTCGATGTTCTGGATACCAAAGTGGGTAATCATCTCTTTTATCAGGGGAATTCCTACCCGAAGTTCTTCGGGCTGAGGTGGCCGGTTTGCTTTGTAAGCTTCATCTAAATCATGACGGAAAGTAGGCGCATGTGTATCCCAAGCCACAGCTATATGCGTAGGTTCCTCTTCTTCAAGCAGTTTTACGAGGGTATTTGCAAATCCCAGAATGGGTCCGGTGGGTATCCCCTCTGAATTCTTAAGCCGGCTGCTTATAAATGCAAAATATGCACGATATGCAAGAGCCATTCCATCGAGTAAATATAATTTTTTCTTAGACATGTTGTTTTCTTTCAATTGTGATGTCAACCTAAACCTTTCAGTTTTCAACCGATTTAAATACTACTAAATAGGATGAGAATAAAATTATTTCTCAGGGATTGTTTCGCTCTCAGACGTGGCCATTTCTTTAAGTCTGGCAATTTCTTCGGGCCAGCGGTCTGGGTCAGGAGTTTCGAGGATAAGAGGAATTCCGTCAAAACGGCTGTCTTGCATGATTAACTCAAAAGGAACCCATCCGATGCAGCCATCACCAAGACTTTCATGACGGTCGACACAGGTTCCGCACGCTTTTTTCGAATCATTTAAATGCATTGCCATTAAATAGCCGAATCCAACAATCTCACCAAACTGTTTCATCGTATCAAGAAAACCTTTTTCTGTAGAGATGTCATATCCTCCGGCGAAAGCATGCGCTGTGTCTATACAGACTCCAACTCGTTCTTTATCATCCACCAGATCAATAATTTCGGCCAGGTGCTCAAAACGGTACCCCATGTTGGATCCCTGTCCTGCCGTATTTTCGATGGCTGCCTGTACAGACTCCGTTTGATCCAAAGCTATATTGATAGAATCGGCAATAATTTTTAGGCAGTCTGTTTCTGTACACTTTTTAAGGTGGCTGCCGGGATGGAAATTGAGCATTTTAATCCCCAGTTGTTCACAACGTTGCATCTCATCCAGAAATGCATCACGCGATTTTTTCAGTTTTACCTTTTCGGGATGTCCCAGGTTGATCAGATAGCTGTCATGAGGTATAATCGCATCCATCGGGAAATTATACTTCTTGCAATTTTTTTTAAACCCTTCAATATTTTCTTCAGTAAGTGGTTTTGAATGCCATCGTCGCTGATTTTTTGTAAACAATGCAAAACCCGTCGCGCCTATTTCATGTGCCCGTAATGGCGCATTTTCCACACCACCGGCTGCACTCACATGTGCTCCGATATATTTCATAAATCAAGGGGTTGATTAATTTCCAAACGTTTCGTCGTAGTCTTCGATGGAGGCATTGATCACCTTGAACGCCTCTTCCCTGCCATAAACTTTTTCAACTGATACATCCACTTTCCTGCCCGGAATCATTTTATATGTGGCGAAATAGTGGCGGAGCCGTTCAATCAATACTTCCGGAATGTCGGTGATCTCATTTACATCTTTATAATATTGATCGTTACTCAGTACGGATATAATTTTATCATCAGCCTCACCTTCATCAATCATATGCAGGCCGCCTACTACACGTGCTTTCAGAATTACTTCAGAGCGGTCAATCGGGCGTTCACTCAGCACACAGATATCAAGAGGATCGCCATCGCCAAGTTTGGTGTCTTCGGAGAGTGCACCTACCCTGTCGCCGCAATAGGTTCGCGGGATAAATCCATACAGGGACGGAGGCAGTGATGAACTACGCTGGGGGCGGTCCACGCGCATATAGCCGGTTTTTTTGTCTACTTCATATTTAATGGTATCAAAGGATGTAATCTCCACAAAAGCATTAACTACTTCCGGTGCATCGGCTCCAACTTCAAGTCCATGCCAGGGATGCGGACGCCATCGATAAAAAGGATTGGGAAAATTCAATGTTCTCTAATTTAAATTAGTGTTAATCTGTGAAGCGATTTGTATCGCTACGTTGGTTTACTTTTAATTCATAATGGCATTCAGTCTGTCCAGATTATCCTGAACCCTGAGTGCGTTTATCACCTCACCGATATCGCCTTTCATAATATCATCGAGGTTGTATAAAGTTAAATTTATTCTGTGATCGGTTACACGGCCCTGCGGAAAATTATAGGTCCGGATTTTCGCACTTCTGTCACCGGTGGATACCTGGCTTTTACGCTCTGCCGCCCGTTCAGCGCGGAGTTTTTCCTGTTCTATCTCATAAATTTTCGATCGAAGCATCGTCAGTGCTTTCTCTTTATTTTGATGCTGCGAACGTTCCTGCTGGCATTCAACAACAATTCCCGAGGGTTCATGGGTTAGCCGGATGGCAGAATCCGTTTTGTTTACATGCTGCCCGCCTGCACCGCTGGACCGGAAAGTATCCACGCGAATATCACCCATGTCCAGGTTCACTTCTTCAACTTCTTCAATTTCGGGCAGCACAGCTACCGTTGCCGCTGATGTATGAACCCGGCCCTGAGATTCTGTATCGGGTACCCGCTGCACACGATGTACACCGCTCTCATATTTCATTTTACCAAACACCTCGCTGCCCGAGAGTTCAAATACAATTTCTTTGTAACCGCCCATATCACCTTCCTGCACTGATAACAAACTCATTTTCCATTTTTCATTATCCGCATAACGACGATACATATCAAACAGATCTCCAGCGAATATTGCGGCTTCATCTCCTCCGGTACCCGATCGGATTTCGACAATACAGTTTTTCGAGTCATCCGGATCTTTCGGTATCAGTTTAAACTTTATTTTCTTTTCCAGATCTTCAAGCTCTGATTTGAGTTCATCAGTTTCAAGGCGGGCCATCTCTGTTATTTCTGCATCATCATCTATCTCTATCAGTTCAGAGTTTCCTTCGATTTGATTTCGGATTTCTTTCCACCGGTCGAAATCCTCAACCAGCTCTTTCAGTTGTGTGTGCTCTTTTGTAAGCTCAGTATATTCCTTCGGCCGGTCGTAAATGGATGGATCAGCCATAGCCTGGTTAATCTCATCATAACGTGCACGTATTTGTTCAAGTTTTGCTTCTAAATCCATAGTGTAATGTCAACTGTAAAAGTTTGGTTGAAGGGAATAGTCATCGGATGAGTTTTTTCAAAAAATGAGATTTTAATAAAATTGTGATGACTTTGGATTGACTCATCCGATGACTCAAACCCGCCATTTCATCATTGACACGTCAATAGTTGAAATCTGAAAATTTAACAGTCTTAAAGATATCGAAATTTTCGGGTAGAAATGAACAGAATCGCAGATCAAATTGAATCAGAGTTTTGTACCTTTATTTGTCGATGCAGGAATCAATATTTCATAAAATAACTTCAACTGTATGGCAATATCTCCTAAAGCTGGAAGCTTCAGAATACCCATAACATTCGTTTTGGAGAGTTATTATCAATAAACTTTGAGAATATAGTGTTATGTCAACTGTAAAAGTTTGGTTGCAGGG
>CAYOLE010000032.1:0-2333 GCA_964404705.1 uncultured Rhodohalobacter sp.
TTTATGAATAAATATTATTTCCTTTTTTTGATCTGGCTGTTGCCCGTTTATTTCCTTTTCCAGGGAATCTACCAGGTTTTTGTATATAACGGTTTAAACACCACCTATAATTCGGGCGAAAGTTATATAGCTGATGTTATCGACTTTGATGTAAAACAGATTGCAGCACAAACAAATGGATATGTAATTATACAGTTTGATACTGATGAAGGAGAAACTGTTCGGAAGCGATTGGCGCTCTCAGTACAAATGGCCCAGGTAATTATGCAATCCGACCTTATACCTGTTAGATATTCCGAACAATCGTACAGTCCTGTTGTGATGCTGCCGACCTATGAACTTCAGCGAAATGTGGTAACAGTGAATATGGCTGTAACCGGCTTTGGGTTTCTTGTCACTTTACTTGTAGCAATCTTTACCAGCCGTTTAGCGATGAGAAAAATCCGCGACGGAGAAGAAAAGCTGGAAATTGAGAATCTTGATGATAATATCATATTGAGTGATGCCTGATCACACCTTATACCTGATACCAACACCTATCACCAAACGAAAAGAAAACCTGGTGTTACCCGATTATACGCTTTCTGTTGTTCGCTCTCTCAACATCTTTGTAGTGGAAAAAATGCAGACTGCTCAAAGTTTTCTGCAGTGGATCAAACATCCGACTCCAACGTACCAGCAAACATTCCGGGTTCTCAATAAAAAAACACCGGATCATGAAATTGTAAGCTTTCTCCGGCTTTTAAAGGAAGGTGATGTTGGTTTAATGTCGGAGGCCGGCGCCCCTGCGGTAGCTGATCCGGGATCTGAGCTTGTATCACTTGCCCATCAGCAAAACTACAATGTTCAACCCCTTGTGGGTCCTTCCTCAATATTACTTGCTCTTATGGGCTCCGGGCTTAACGGGCAATCATTTACATTTCATGGCTATTTGCCTGTTCATGAACACAGGCGTGCGCAGGCAATCCGTGATCTGGAAAAAGATTCTGCTGATCATAAAAGAACCCAGATTTTTATGGAAACACCTCACCGCAATACTGTGCTTTTTGAGCAGCTTTTACAAACTTGCAGGCCATCCACAAAACTTTGCCTTGCCTGTAATCTTACTTCAGAAGATCAACTGCTGCAAACAAAAACCATTCAGGATTGGGCATCTTCTTCAGCCCCCGACCTGCAAAAAAAGCCCGCGCTTTTTCTAATCTACGCCAGCTGAATCGCCTTCTTTTTATCGGAGCTTTCAATCGCAAGCTCAATTATTTCGATTACGTCTTTTGCATGGCTGGGATTAACGGGTGGCTCACCATCCTCTGATATTGCTTGTGCCAGTTTTCTGTAGAATTCGCGGTAATCCCCGGCTTCCGTTTTTATCTTTTCTTTCTGAATGGTTCCGCCATCAAAAGCATAGATAGTACCCCAGTTATCTTCGGGTTCTACTCCCCAGGCTTTTGAGTTTCCCGGATGATTCCCCGATTTAAGCGCCTCTTCCTGTGGATCCATCCCATATTTTACAAACGATCCTTCAGTGCCGCGAAGTACAAAACGGGGGGTTTTTTCTGGCACAAGCATGCCGGCCCGCAGAACTACTCTGACAGAAGGATAATAAAGATGTATGATAAAATTATCATCCGTTGAACTTTCATTTCGTTGAAACCTAATATCTGCATAAACCGAATCAGGTTTACCAAACAGAAATAATGCCTGATCGATCAGGTGAGGACCCAGATCATAGAGGATGCCGCTGCCGGGCCGATTGGATTCTCGCCACGATCCTTCACGCTGAAATTTTCGAAACCTGTTAAAATTCATCTCCAGTTCAACAAGTTTACCCAGGCGCGGATCATTCAATACAGATTGAAGTGTCAGGAAATCACCATCCCACCGCCGGTTTTGATACACCGTTATTATCCTCTTCATCTTTTTAGCCAGCTCTACCAGGCGCTGAGCTTCATCGGAGGTGAGTGTAAAAGGTTTCTCTACGACCACATGCTTCTCTACACTAAGTGCCGCAGAAGCCTGTTCGTAGTGAAATTCATTGGGTGTAGTGATGAGAATAAGATTGATCTTGTCTTTTTTAATCAGATCCTCAAATCTTTCAACAACCTGAACATTTTCAATGATTTCTTTTGCGCTGTTTCCCGAACGCTCAAGAACTGCATCAATTTTATATTCAGGGATTGACTGCAAAATGGGTAAATGAAAAGTTTTCGCAGATTTTCCAAACCCTGCAATTCCTAAGTTGATTGATTTAACAGGCATATTTCTATGAACTTATTTTTAAAAGAGTCAATCATTATATAAGGAAAAGCATAAACTGAGTTTGAATAGTTCAGTGA
>CAYOLE010000032.1:2433-12382 GCA_964404705.1 uncultured Rhodohalobacter sp.
TTCCCCCCACATTCCTTTTAACATTATAAAGTATTACAGGGGCTTTAATAAAATTACCATTCTGACGATAACCAACACAGAAAAAAACACCCCTCAGGTATTCTCAAATATTGTTCGAATCAGCTTAACGGCCATGAGTACAAATCACTCATAATAAACGTGTTCTTTAATTATGATAAAAAAAGCTCATTTTATTTTTCCTGTCATTGCTATGCTTGCTCTCCTTCAGTGTGAAACACCAGGAAGCCCCGATTTTACACTCTCCAGTAAAATTGAAACTCCTCTGCTGGCACAGAGCAATTTTCGGATTTTGGGTGATAAAAATGCACTGATAGATACAACGAATGATGATTTGCGAAATCTTTTTGAAATTGATGGAGAAGATTTTATTACCCTCTCGCAGGAGGAGTCTTTTGATTTTGAAGATCTCAAAAATGTAGTACCCACTATTGACATTGCTCCCACAACATTCGAATCGGAGGTCGGTGAAATTGAACTGAATGATTTCTCATCTCAGGATGAAAATGGCAATCTTGGTGAAGCAAGTTTTCAGGATCTGACAGGACTGGAAAATCCTCTGCAAAAAGGTGATCCGCTGCCGGCTGCTCAATCTCCATTTCCAGTAAATATAGAATTGGAAACAGACTTTTTTGTCAGTGCACAAATCAAAAGCGGGGGAATTGAAATATCGTTTCGAAACGAACTTGGATTCGATCTCGACAATCTGACTCTGGAACTATACAGTGGCAGCAACTCTTTGGGACTCATTAGAATAGATTCTTTTGTTCATAATTCAACACGAAATGGAGCTTTAGCGATAGTTGAGAATCCAGATACAGATCCTGAGGTAGAGCTTAGCGAATTAAATGCAGATGTTGAAATTTCCTGGTCAACGCAGACCATGGCGGATGATGCGGGAAATTTAATTATAAACGAAATATCGGGTCAACAGTTAATCGCCTCATCTGTACATGCTGTAATTCAGCCTCAAGAATTTTTCCTATCGGGTTCGTCTGATATTTCTGAAGACGAGTTTATTTTTAGAGAACCAGATCATTATGTTGAACTTTCTGAAGGAACATTATCTATTCAGAATATCATCAGTACAATCGATCTGGATATTGATCTTCTTGAGATATCATTCCCTGATCTTAGAACTCCCCCCTATTCTGAAGCGGATTCGTTAGTGATTAGATTTGAGGGAGATCAGAAAATCCCGCGAAATAACACCTCTCCTGTCAGCCGGTCATATCCCCTGGATGATGTACGAATCTATGCCGAAAGTAATATTGTGGAATACAATATTAAAGCCATAACAGAAAACACACAGGAGTCGGAAGGCATTGATACCCGAATCATACAGGAATCTGACAAGGTGGAAGCTGAAGTTGATTTTTTAAACCCTGACATAAGCGAGGTATTTGGAGTCTTTTCCAACCGGCAGATAATATTGAATACTGACACCTCTTCAGAAGGAAGCGGTGTGGATATAATGAATAATCTGGAGGCTGAAGTTGTAGAAATAAATGGCATTGATAAACTTGCCAGAAAAGTTGAAGGAATTGAATTTACCCGCTCCAGTTTAAGCATACATTATACAACGAATGTTGATATCCCAACCTCTGTAATTGGTGCATTTCTGGGAATTGATGCAAACGGTAATAAATCTTTTCTAAGGGGAAAACCGGGAACTAATGCTGAAGTACAGGTAACTGATCCTGCAGAAAAACTTTTTATGAACGGAGAGCCTATTGAGTCGTCAAATCTGATAAAATTTGATTTAGAACCGGGTTATTCACCAGATGATACACTCAGCAGCACATTCGACAGAAATAATTCCAACATAACTGACTTTTTAAAACGTCTTCCCACCTCCGTTCGGTTCGTGGGGTTTGTTAATATTAACGAAGAAGGTATAGCAGGAAAAGTACAAATCCCCGTACGATTCGATCCAAAAATTTCAATAAATATTCCTCTTGCCCTAAAGACTGACCAGGCAACTTTTACTGATACTATGGCAGTAAGTCTTGAAAGCCTGCCAGGCCCCAATGATGAATCTCTCCTTGAAGAAGGTTCTTTAACCATTCGATATTCAAATAGAATTCCTCTTGGCATAAATCTTGACCTGGAATTTTTAACCGATAAAGATGAGCTTATTACAGCTGTCCCTTTAGTAAATGAGTCACCGATAGAGTTTCTGCCTGCACCCCTTGGATCTGGCAAATATTCAGTTTCAGCGGCTGAGGATTTCACTGTTATACAACTGAATCGCTCACAGCTCGATCAGATCAATCAAACCCGTAACGTACGGTTGATTTCCGGATTAAATACATCAGCTTCTGATGAGATACGAATTCGCGGTACTGACGATATTGATATAGCGATTAGCGGCAAGTTTTTGATTAGAAATAAAATTGATTAAGGCAGTTACATGAAGATTATAGCCTCTAAATTAAAGAATCAGTTATCGGCTTTTGGGGTACTTTTAATGGTATTTATTCTTGTGTCTGGAGCTGATAAGGCTGGTGCGCAAACACGGCACCTTACAGCCCAGACTATTGGGCTTGGAGGGGGTGGTACGGCCTATCAGGACCTGTATCATGCAAATTTTGTAAATCCGGCTAATCTGATGATCAACCACGGCAGCCGTCCGGATTTTACAGTGGGCATCGCCGGTGGTATTTATTCAAATGCCGGAGGAAGTCTTGTAAATATTTCTGCCTACAACGATTATCTCACATCAGGTTTGATAATAGAAGGAGCTGTGGCTGATCAGATGCTGGATCAATGGTTTGGAACTGAATCTTCAGGCAACAGACATCTGAATCTGGATGTGGGTGTGGTGCCTCTTGGAGTAACTTATCGGAATAATGACTGGAGTGTAAGTGCTGTATCAAGAGCCAGGGTTTTAGGTAACTCCTCATATTCACGCGGGTTTGCTGATCTTGTTTTTCGCGGCCTTGATTCTGATCATTTTTCAGAAGCCAGGGCAGTGAATACCAGCCAGGAGTTTTTAATCTATAATGAAATATCCATTGGGTTTGCCACTACCGTAATAGAGCTGGATAATATGTTCGGATTTGCTGAAAATGTACGCTTGCACGTGGGCATAGCACCAAAGCTTTTGATGGCTGTGAATTATGCGCGGTTTAACCTGGAATCAACGTTGCGTGTTCAGAATGCAAACAGTAGTCAAAATGCAGAAATCGATCATAACTTCTACTATAGATTCGATCTGGCGGGTGATTTTTCAGACCAGATTTTTGAATATAACAGCCAGAATAAGAATGGCGGTGATTCCAGTTTCTCTGATTATTCAAAACCTACAGGAAATGATTTCACAACCTTTAAAGGTACCTCTGTCGGGTTAGATTTTGGAGCCACACTTGAGATGGACATTAACAGCATTTCTGCATTTGATTTTGGTTTTTTCCGGGGTGAAAAGAAATTAAGAGTGGGTTTATCTCTCACAGATCTCGGCAGTGTTTCAATAAATGATCGTGCACGAAGTTTTATAGCGGATGATAATTTATTGTGGAGAGGTATAGAATATGATAAAAATCTTATTGAGGATGAGTTTGATGGAGAGGATGAAAGATATTTTGAATCGGTTCTAAGAGACAGCATTGGCAGTGAGGTCTACGGCAATTTCACCACACGGAATCATTCAAAATTCTCACGCAGTTTGCCTGCCATGCTCAATGTCGGCAGTCAATTAAAACTGGGGAAATTCGGTATCATGATGGATCTTGGAACGGGATTCATTGAAAATGGAACCAACAGCAGACGATCTCATCTCGCCATGGGCACAGAATACAGAGTCATTAACCGCATTCCTGTAAGGTTTGGTTTTAGAACAGGGGTACATAGCAGTACCACCTATCATGCCGGTACAGGGATTGAATTAAGGAACTTTGAATTCAGTTTTGGTGCAGCCACATCTGCCAGCTCAGGAAACAACGGCGCAGGAATAGGCGCCGCTTGGTCTGGTCTTGTAATTCATTTTTGACTTAGCCTGGAATCCTGTTGTAGTGCATGATTTAAAAACCCATTCTCTCCCCTTCCACCGGTTGATTAAACGATATCAATCAGAAAATTGGTTACTTTTTTATAACAACAAAGTTTTATCAAAAAAGCGCTATTTTAAAAAGCTGGATCGTTTTTGGTTATTCTGATTAAACAGAATAACATCTATTAAAAAAGATCAGGTTTACACATTTTTAAGTTTAGAATCTCAACTGGTAAAATTGGATAAGTTGATGTCTGATAACCGATCAAATACCGAATGGCCTTTATGGGAGGTTTTTTATCAGCCAAAAGATGGCAAACCATTTGAACATGCTGGCAACGTTCACGCTCCGGATGCAGAAATGGCCCTGCAAAACGCCAGAGATACGTACGCCCGAAGAAATGAAGGGATAAGTATATGGGTTGTACCGTCGGATCAAATCACGGCTTCGTCACCCGAAGACCGGGGTCCGTTTTTCGATCCCGCCAATGATAAACCTTACCGGCATCCCCAGTTTTACAGCGTTCCCAGGGCAGTTAAGAAACGGAAATAACAAAAGATATGAGATTAACGACGAGAGATTTGCGATATAAAGCATGAGGCATGAGACATAAAAAATTACCACTCTCGTCTCATATCTCTTATCTCATATCTCACTATTCAAATTTAAGATATGAGCACATTCGACACCATACCACAAACCAGGAAAGAAGCGTTGACAGAAACCCTGCTACGCCTGGCAGACGATCGTCTGATACATGGTCACCGCCTATCTGAATGGACAGGCCACGGACCGGAGCTTGAAGAAGACCTCGCCCTGGCTAATGTGGCGCTCGATATGATAGGTCACGCCTCATCACTTTATGGTTATGCAGCTGAGCTGGAAGAGAAAAAAGATGAAGATTACTACGCATACTTCCGGGATGATATTGATTTCAAAAATATAGCATTGGTTGAACTGCCTAAAGGTGATTTTGCTTTTACTATTGGGCGACAATTTCTGTTCAGCGCATTTAGTTATTTTTTATATCAAAATTTGATTGAAATCGTTGAAGATGAACAGTTTAAGGGAATGTTGCAGAAACATTTGAAGGAAATTAAATATCATCTGAGACACAGCCGTGAATGGATCTTCCGATTGGGTGATGGAACGGAAGAAAGTCATAACCGTCTGCAGAATGCGTTTGAGGAAATGTGGATGTATACCGGTGAAATGTTTGATATGGATGATGCTGACCGGGTAGCGATCAAACACAATCTTTTTGTGGATGTAACCAGCTTTCAGAATGAATGGAAGGACTTGGTAAATTCCACGCTTGAAGAAGCAACGTTAACTGTTCCCGATAATGATCAGTATATGTTTTCAGGTTCACGGCGGGGACGACACACCGAGCACCTGGGACATTTACTGGCCCAGATGCAGTTTTTACGCCGTTCATATCCTGATGCGGAATGGAAATAGAAGCTTGAGTGATGCAAAATTAAATTCATCTAACTCAGAGGTATAAAGAAAACAAGAATGAATGATGTAAAGTCAATAACGACATCACAAATCTGGTCATGGCTCGAAGAGGTCATCGATCCGGAAATTCCCGTCCTCAATGTAGTAGAGATGGGAATTGTGCGCGATATTGACATTGCCGATGGCGAAGTGATCGTAAGGATCACCCCTACCTATTCCGGTTGCCCGGCAATGAACGCGATTGAAATGGAGATTCATAAAAAATTATATGAAAAAGGTGTGGATGAATTTAAAATTATCACCGATTTTAAAGAAAGCTGGACCACAGACTGGATGACAGATCACGCCAAAACCAAACTGAAAGAGTATGGAATTGCGCCACCAACGAAAACGGATAGCAGCAGTGATTTTTTAACTGACTTAAAGGGATCTCAAAAAATAGTACCTTGCCCCTACTGCGATTCAATAGATACAAAATTGCGGAGTGAATTTGGTTCGACTGCCTGTAAGTCACTCTATTATTGTAATGGATGTGATCAGCCATTTGAACATTTTAAATGTATATAGAAAAGCAATGAGTGTGGCTTTAGTAGTTAGTTTTATGGTCTCTTAATAGTTTCTGTTTAATTTTCTTACATGATACATTGATATGTCTTTAATTCAATCTTCACTCAGCAAAAACATTCTAACGCTTACCCTTAACCGTCCGGAAAAATATAATAGCTTTACCGAACCCATGGCGCTGGAACTTCAGAGAGCGCTGAAGGATGCAGAATCCAAAGAAGTAAGATGCGTGGTATTGAAAGCCAATGGAAAAGCATTCTGCGCCGGACAGGATCTGCCTGAAGTTGTTGAACGTTCCAATAATGAGGACTATAAACTGGCCGATACGGTTCGGACTACATACAATCCAATCATCCGGGCGATTCGAAACATTGAAAAACCGGTGGTATGTGCCGTTCAGGGAACTGCTGCAGGAGCAGGCGCCAATATTGCGTACGCCTGTGACATTGTGATTGCCTCACATGAAGCGATGTTTGTGCAGGCGTTCAGTAAACTCGGCCTGATTCCCGATAGTGGCGGCACCTTCTTTCTCCCGCGCCTTGTTGGTCTTGCCAAAACAAATGCGATGTATCTCTTAGATGAAAAAGTATCGGCCGATCAGGCGGTTGAATTAGGGCTGATATACAAAACGGTAACTCAGGTAAAACTGGAAGAGGAAACTCTCGGTATTGCTCAAAAACTTGCCAGCATGCCAACAAAAGGATTTGGTCTCTATAAACAGGCGGTAAATCAGTCATTCGAGAATACCCTGGATCAACAGCTTGACCTGGAAGCTAACCTTCAATCTATTGCCGGAAATTCTGAGGATTATAAAGAGGGAGTTGCCGCATTTTTAGAAAAGAGAAAACCTGAATATACCGGAAAATAGGTCATTCAGGGAGTACAACATATCTTACCAGATCAAATCTATTATCACTGCGTAGAATGTATAGAGTTTAACATATTTTCAACAGATGGGTTTGGCGTACTGATTTCTTATTTTCTTTTGGCACTGAAAAATTATCAATAAAATAATCTATGAGTTTAAACAAGGACACCAAAGTAGGTATTGTTGGAGCGGGTACCATGGGCAGCGGAATTGCACAAATTGCTGCTACTTACAACCATGATGTTTACTTGTTCGATGCTTTTTCTGATCAGTTAAAAAAATCAGAAGAAGGCCTCGTTAAAATTCTGAACCGCCAGATAGAAAAAGAACGGATGACACAACAGGAAGTGGATGGAATCCTGTCCCGAATCCATTTTGTGGATCACCTGAACGACTTTAAAAGCTGTGATATTATTTTTGAGGCGATAATCGAAGATCTGCAGGCTAAAAAGGATCAGTTTGCCCGGATTGAAGCAATTGTTTCCAAAAAATGTATTCTGGCTACCAACACTTCCTCCCTATCCATTGCCTCGATCTCATCAGCCCTGAAAAATCCGGAGAGATTTATGGGAATTCACTTTTTTAATCCTGCTCCTCTAATGAACCTGGTGGAAATTATTCCGGGTATATCTACTGATAAATCTACACAAGAGAATGCGCGCGAACTCATTGACAGCTGGGATAAATCAACGGTTTTGGCATCCGATACACCCGGTTTTATTGTGAACCGTGTTGCGCGGCCGTTTTACGGAGAAGCTCTTCGGATCTTTGAAGAAGGAATAGCTGATGCTGTAACAATCGATTGGGCAATGAAAGAAATTGGCGGCTTCAGGATGGGTCCGTTTGAGTTAATGGATCTCATAGGACATGATATAAATTACAAGGTGACTGAAACTGTATTTAAAGAATTTTATTATGATCCACGATTTAAACCTTCTTTTGCCCAAAAACGTCTGGTGGAAGCCGGATATCTTGGCAGAAAATCGGGAAAAGGATTTTATGAATATGGCGACGATGCTGAAAACCCCTCCCCCAAAAAAGATAAGCAACTTGGGGAGAAAATCGTTTATCGCATTCTTGCTATGCTAATAAATGAAGCCTGTGATTGTGTTTTTATGAATGTCGCATCTGTTGAGGATGTTGATCTCGCGATGAAAAATGGAGTTAATTATCCCAAAGGATTAATAGAATGGGCGGATGAGATAGGCCCATCAGTTGTTCTGGACTGGATGAGTGCCCTGCAGGTTGAATACCGAGAAGACCGCTACCGGCCTAATCCGCTTCTAAAACGTAAAGTACGTAACGGAGAAAATTTCTATGGCTGATATCGTTTCCTCAAATCCACTTGAAATCGTTAACTATTTGCTCTCGAAAGATCCCTTCAGTTTGTGGATGGGTGTTGAAGTTTTAGAAGCAGATTTAGGTTATTGTAAAGTTGGATGTACTATTACCAACGAGATGTGCAACGGCTTTGGAGTAACACACGGTGGAATTTTATTTTCACTTGCTGATACCGCACTTGCTTTTTCTGCAGCCACCTATGGCAAAGTGGCCCTGGCAATTGATAATTCTATCTCATTTATGCAAAAATCTACTGCGGGGCAGAAAGTTATAGCTTCATCAAGAATTATACATCATTCCCATAAAATTGCTGTGTTTGAAATAAACATTTCTCATGAGAATGAAGAAATGATTGCATACATGAAAGGCACTGTTTATCGTTCAAGTAAAGAAATTGAGATTTAGTTTTTCGTTCAAAAAACTATTGAAATTTCTCTGAATAAATAACTTAAACTTTTTTTCATTCGGATCGTAAAGTCAGATAAATGAATCTATGGATTGAATAATGGGATTAAAAAACGAAGCAAAAACCGTTTATGACACCAAAACATTCTACAAAGAATATGTAAGTGGAATGAATTCCCGCCAGCTGGGCAGGGAATTTCAATCCGATTCGGAAAGGCTGAAAAAACTGTATGATGATGCGTTAAAGGAAAACAACCCGGCAGTTAGTCCCGAAAATATCCCCTTTTTTCAGAAAGTCTTAAGCTTGTTATCAGCGCTAACGAAAAGACTTAACCCGGTCAGACGATTAATATTTGGTGTGGCCCTGATTGGGTTTCTCCTTTATTTAGTTTTGTCCATTTTCTCATTTCTGAACATATTTATAATATTAAGTGGACTTCAACCCATCTTAATGCCTATTTCATTTATTGCTGTTCTTGCCATTTTGTTAATAGAACTGCTCGAAAAATCTGATGTTCAGCAGGAATTAACATTTGCCCGCGATATTCAACTAAGTCTGCTACCTCCTTCCACAATCACAAATAATGACATAGAGGTGTATTCCTTTGCCGCTACAGCCAGTGAGGTGGGTGGGGATTATGTAGATGTTATCAAGACAATCAAAGGAACTTATGTAATTATTGCTGATGTATCCGGTAAAGGAATGAGCGCGGCATTGTACATGGTTAGAATTCAGGCGTTAGTTCATCTGCTGATCAATAAACTACACCCATCTCCAAAAGAACTGCTTCTTGAACTAAACGACTATATCAAATCGAATAAAGCAGATAAAACTTTTGTTACAGGATGTGCGGCATTTTTTCCAAAGAATGACAATTCCTTTACATTTGCGAGGGCCGGTCATAATCCACCTGTTCTCTTTAGTCAAAACCATGAAACGACCTTTAAATTAAGAACGGATGGGCTGGCACTTGGGATGACCTCTACAAAAGTTCTGAAAAATAAAATGGCTGAGAAGAAGTTTCGGTTTGAAAAACAAGACAGCATTCTTTTTTATACCGACGGCCTTACAGAAGCGCGTAACGAAAAAGGTGAAGAATATGGTATTGAACGGCTTGAAGGAATCATGTCCATTTACGGTTCGCTTCACTCAAAAACGATTTCAAAAAAGGTTCAATCCTCTCTCGAATCGTTTATCGGAAATGAAAAGAACCTGGATGATATTACATTTGCAGCCGTACACCGTAATCCTTCTGACGCAATCGTAAAGTAAAATTATCGCTTATTTTACCCACGATAA
>CAYOLE010000032.1:12482-21768 GCA_964404705.1 uncultured Rhodohalobacter sp.
TTTACACTCAATTTAAGAAGGTTTATCCGTCGTGTGTGCATTTTTTATCGCCTCTGCTATTCCGGTATGATTATGTCCATCAGTTTGCTGAACAAAGATGAACTATTGAAAAATCAAAAGGCATAAAAAAAGCCATGTCGAAAAGAAAAAGACATGGCTTTGGATTATTTTTTGATGATTTAGAACTATCTACGACCTGATGCTCTATAACCTTCGCATTCAAGTTCAAATTGTAGTTCGTGTGAGGCAGGTTCAGAGAAATCACCGTAATTAGCGTTTTCAAATGCTTCACATGCATTATTTTGCTGACCAAGGCCTTTGTAGGCAGTTCCAAGTTCGAAATAAATTTTGGCACGATCGGTTACACCACCGGATTCAAGCTCAAGAGCCTGATTGCTATGCTCAATTGCACTATCAAAATTACCTCTCAAATTACTGATTTCTGCAAGCCTGTAATGGGCATCTGCGTTTTGAGGATCATATTGTTCAACTTTTTCAAGCAGTTCAATTGCCCGGCTGTATCTGCTTTCTTCTTTTAGATTTACGGCTCTGTAGATCAACTCTTCAGCTGCACTGGTTCTTGCATTATTCAGTGTTCGAGTGTCATTTGTTTCTTGAGCAAGTTCAATAGCTCTATCGTAATGCTCAAGCGCTTGATCTATATCTTCAGGATTTTGTTGTTTAGAGACAATTGCCCGCTGATAATGTGCAGTAGGATAATTTGGATTCAATTCAAGAGCTTCATCCAAACTGGCCATTGCAGCATCATAATCTTCATTTTTGTATTGTATAGTAGACTTCAGATAATGAAGCTGCGGCAAGGCTCTTGTAGTTTGTTGAACTACCTGATCATCATTAAACTCCTCGCCTGCCTCTCTTGCTTCAGTGAAAAGCTCAATCGCGCGATCTGCGGCTTCAATTGTTCTTTCTTCCTGATACTGCTGAAAAGCATTTGAAGCCCGGCTGTAATAAACTCGCGGCAACTGTCGGGTAATCCGCTCAGAAATATCCTCCAGTTCATTTTCATTCGCTAAATCAAGTGCAGCTCGATACGTTTCGATTGCATCTTCTAATTGATTGGCTTCAGCAAGATCCTGTGCTTCATTATATAGAGTAACAGCTTCGCCACGCACATCATCCTGTGCATTGGCAGAGTGGGTTATTCCAATAACCATGGTCAGAGCAATCAAAACGGACAAAATGTTACTGTAGAATTTCATAATGCTATAATTTAATTGTGATTTCAAGATAAAAACGGAGATAACATACTAAAATTTTAACTTCAGTTCAGAAAGTATCATTATAATAACTTAGTATTTAATAATTTGTTTCTTAAAATGAAAAGTTGGGTTTGGGTGTGCGTGTTTGGTAAAAATCGCATACGTATTTAACGGCTTCTTCCACATTATCTGTTATTTTAAATAGAGATGTATCCTTTTCGGCTATAAACCCCCCTTCAACCAGCTGTTTTTTTATCCATTTTCCGAGTCCATCCCAGTAATCTGAACCTACCAATACAATAGGAATTTTTTCGATTTTTAGTGTTTGAATTAAAGTGAGTGTTTCAAAAAGTTCATCAAGAGTGCCAAATCCCCCCGGAAATACTATAAAACCCTGAGCATATTTAACGAACATTACTTTTCGCACAAAAAAATATTTGAAATTAATTTCATATTTGGGGTTTACAAATTCATTCACACCTTGCTCGTGCATCAGGCTTATTGCAAGGCCTACTGATTTTCCTCCGGCACTCATTGCTCCTTTATTTGCGGCCTCCATTATTCCGGGACCACCTCCAGTAATAACGCCAAATCCGTTTTCAGCCACCAACTCTGCAGCTTTCATAGCTTTTTTATAATATTTGCTGCTCTTTTTTAAGCGGGCTGATCCAAAAATCGAAATACATGGACCCACTTGCATCATTTTATCATAACCATCAACAAATTCACCCATTATTTTAAACACACTCCATAAATCATCATTCCCTTGTTTTTCGAAATGATCGGGCGGCATATTTCCTTTTGAAAAAAATTCTGGTACAGACATTTTACTTTCTTTTAAATTGAACTGATAATGTTATACCCGGAGCCGAATCTGCCAACAGATCCGGACCAATTACTGCTGTAGCCGAAAGATCGTCAGAAACATCAAAGCTTCTCATATGCGCAAAAACGTATGCATCAACTGCGTTTAATCCATACGCGAGAAACATTACTACATACATGAAATCTCGCCTGTTTCTTAAGGTATTCCTTGCCTCGAGAAGCTGGTTACTGCTTATTCCAACTAATTCCTCAGGGGTCGGACCAAATTTAAAATCCGTATCTTCACCACGTTGTGCATTATAATAAGCAGCTCTGTAATCAGTGTAATCTTGATGTACTGTGTAAGTGTAATAACCAATACCCGCAAATAACCCATAGATTACCGGTACCTTCCATGCCTGACGGTTTACAATTTGCCCCCAACCTGGTATCATCAACGATTTATAAAGCACTGATTTCGGTGCTGGATAATCTTTTTGATTCGTCTCAGAGTTCGTAGTATCGGCATTCATGTGAGATTCTGAAATTCTGAGACTTAACAAAGTAAAATCTTTAGCTATAACAGAATTCTGGCCAAAAACAGATCCGCCAAATACCATAAATAAAAAAAGAGCACTAATTATCTTCATCTATTATCTGGAGAAGGCGTTCGAGATCATCATTAGAGTAATATTCAATACGTATTTCTCCGCCCTTTCCTTTCTGCTTTATATTAACTTTCGTGCTGAGATTGCTTCTGAGACGTTTTTCGATTGTATTAAGAAAAGGTGATGATTCTTTTGAAGATTTAGCTATCTGTTCTGTCTTGTTTTTTTTATCTAAAGATCTTACTAAATCTTCCGTCTGACGAACAGAAAGAGATTTTTTCAGGATCTTCTTTAATATCGCTCTCTGATCTGAATCTTTCTCAACATTAATTAAAGCACGGGCGTGGCCCGTAGAGATTTTCTCGTCGCGTAATGCGGCCTGGATGAAATCAGGCAGCTGCAACAACCGCATCATATTCGTTACAGTAGTCCTGTTTTTTCCCACACGTTCAGCTACTTCACCCTGTGTATAATTGCACTCTTCCATTAATCGCTGATAACCCATTGCAACTTCAAGCGGATTGAGTTCCTCTCTTTGAATATTTTCAATGAGAGCGAAAGCGACCATCTGTTCATCATCAACTTCCCGGATATATGATGGAATTTCATCAACTCCAGCAGATTTAGATGCTCGCAACCTGCGCTCACCGCTTATAAGCTCAAAACGTTTTTCTCCAAGATATCGAACAGTAATAGGTTGTATCAGACCATGCTTTTTAATGGAATCAGCCAGTTCATTAAGTGCCTCTTCATTAAAATCTTGTCTGGGTTGATGTGGATTGGCGCGAATATGGTCTACAGGAATATTAAGAACAACATTAACCTTCTCGGCAGGAGCAATAGGTACAGCCGTTTTAGTTTTTTTAGATGATTTATTTTCCTGTTCCTCCTCTTTATTATACTCGGGAAAAAAAGCACCCAAACCTCTGCCTAACACTTTTTTAGTCATAAACTTTACTCCTTATCCCGCAACGACGGGGCTGTCTTTAAACATTTTTTTATTGCGCTGAATAATTTCTCGGGCAAGTGACAAATAATTTTTGGCCCCCACACTGGACGCATCATACAAAAGAGCCGGTTTTCCAAAACTGGGTGCTTCAGCAAGACGTACGTTTCGGGAGATTACAGACGAAAATACGCGATCATCAAAATAGCGTTTTACTTCATCTGCCACCTGATTTGAAAGCCGGGTTCGGGTATCATACATCGTTAACAAAACTCCTTCAATTTCAAGTTCGGGGTTCAGGTGCTGGCGGACAATCTTAATTGTATTTAGTAACTGGCCAAGACCTTCTAAAGCAAAATATTCGCACTGAACCGGAATCAGTACTGAATTCGAAGATGTTAACGCATTTATAGTTAACAACCCCAATGATGGAGGACAATCTATGATTATAAAGTCATATTGATTTTTAACTTCCTCAACCGCTTTAGTTAGAATGCGTTCCCTTTCACTGCGGTCTACCATTTCAATTTCTGCACCTACAAGATTAATGTGCGATGGCACCAGGTCCAAATAATCAAGTTCTGTTTCCCGTACTGCTTCAGAAAGGTTGATTCCACCTACCATCACTTCATAAATAGAATTTGTAACGGTATTGGATTCAATTCCCAAGCCACTCGTAGAATTGCTTTGAGGATCAATGTCGATCAGCAATGTAGGGTGTTCAATAGCAGCAAGACTTGCGGCAAGGTTTATAGCTGAGGTAGTTTTTCCAACACCACCTTTTTGATTAGCAATAGAAATTACTTTTCCCATTCAATGTATGAGGCAAATTTTAAATTAAGTCCAAAAAAGAATATAAGCCTGTACATAACCCTAACCAAAAGAAGTTATTCACATACAAATGTGTATATCTTTTTGCAATGTTACTTAATGATTCTCTGATGACCTTGTTATTTATTACGGCTTACTACCGGTTAGGTGAAGTGAGCGGGTAACCGTGTTTTGATATAATGAGTGGTTCGAAGGTCTGAGTTTTGAATGATTATCATTTACTTCCCATGGTCTGGTATTGTAATTTCCTGTATCCAAACTATTTAGTTTTAATATATTATTCCGATCTATCCAAGGTGATAAATTCTCTTTTCCGGAATGCTGATTTGATTCTACTGCTACAGTGGGAGAATATAAATTAATGGATGCCTGATAGTTTGATCCATCCGATTCAAACGGATTTTCAAAAAATAAAGATCCTGTAGTTAATCCAAATAATAAAACGGCGGCGGTTAGAAAAAAACGTAAATTGTTATTACCCTCTTTTGTTGATTCTTCCGCTGCTAATGATAATAATGACTCCGATAATGCTTCTGGAGGAGATAAGTGAGGAAGTTGTTCCAATCTCTTCTGCATGCGTTTAATCGACTCAACTTCGATTAAAAGGTCAGGATCATACTCCATCTCCCGCTCAAATTCTACTTCCTCAGCAGGATCCATCTCGTTTAAAACATATTTGATGCTTTTTGTATCTTTTTTACTCATACGCTATTTGGCTCTTTCTCATGTTCCTCATCAAACATCTTGCGCAGATTTATAAGTGCGTATCGCATTCTGCCAAGAGCTGTGTTTATTGAAACATCCGTCAATTCTGCAATTTCTTTAAATGGCATCTCATAATAATGCCGCAACATAACAACTGTACGCTGTTCTTCAGGTAAATTAGAAATATGCTTTAACAATTCAGATGTTGATTCATCCAGTTCCAGCTTTTCATCCTGACCAACAGCTCCTTCATCGGGAAGACGCTCGTAAAAATCCGTTTTCGAATCTTCATCATACGACCCATTAACGTCCACAAATCGTTTTTGTTTTCGAATATGATCAATTGTTGCATTATGTGCAATTCTCATCACCCAGGCAATCCATTTTCCCTGCTCATTATAAGTATCATCCATTTTGGTGATCACCTTTGTGAACGTTTCCTGGAAAACGTCATTAGCCACCTCTCGATTATGTACCATGCTAAATATATATGAATACACTTTAGCCTGATGACGATTCATCAACTCTTTAAAGGCAAGCTGGTCATTTTTCTTGCGGTACAAATGAACCAACTCACGATCTTCCATTTGATCGAAATTTTCGGGGATATTTTTTGCTTTGTTGAGTCGCATAATTTTATTGGATTAAGTTTATCCACTGAGAAAATATAACAAATTGCAGAACTGATACATTCAAATACTCATAGCTGTTTATCAATTATTTGCTATTTGTCACAATAAAAGAAACCACAAACTGAACTAATAATCTATCACATATTGATGCTATGGTGCTAAATTATCGATTCTATTATTGACAAACTAACCTGAGTCTTATTGGTTCCATTATCGCCAAATATTTAATATATCAATAAAATAAAACGTTCATTGCAACAAATAAATAGGCTATAAACTGTCTATAATGATATACTAAAAGATATAAATTAAACTAAATATTATTATTATACATAAATAGCGTTAGTGATTGGTCATCATGTATTTAAAAGGACATAAATTGAATACATTACCAAAATTGCCATTTTATAACTGGCTTTTTATTTCTTCTTTACTATATTCATAACAACTACATCATAAGATACATGCTTTCGGATTATAAAACGCTTTGGGGAAACTTACTATGGGACAATCGATACAGGGAGTATATCGTAAAAAAACGATAATAATAGTTTATTCATTAACGCTATTTTGGTTAGCTGGAGTACAACTCAGTTCTGCTCAATCATTACTGGAATATTTTAATGTTGAGGATTCTGATTTAACCACTCCTGCCAATATTGCTTCAGGATTAAGTGGAACAAATCTCGAACTCTCTTCTGGTTCAAATACTACAGGTAATTCACAGGCAACATCATGGACAAGGCCCCTCCCCTATGCTCAGGGAAGCAGTGGCTGGGATGCCGAAATCTCAGACGAAGCAAAGTATTTCAGCTTTAGCATCCAGGTGGCAGGAGCAGAATCTTTTACACTTTCTGAACTTTCTTTTGAAGAACGCGCAACTGGTGCAGGACCCTCAGCACTCACTGTAACTATAAACGGAACGGAAGTTTACAGTGACACTATTCCGGATAGTGAGACGCGTTTACACGAGATAGATTTGTCCTCAAATTTTGGTTCTGATTTTATAGAGATTACGGAAGCAGAAGTTCGAATTAAAGGCTGGGATGATGGAAGCAGACCTACAGATGGTGGTGGACATTGGCGTATAAACGGAATTATTGTTGAAGGTGATGTAACTATAGGCACTACAGCAAATATACCGTATACCCAAAATTTTGCAGGTTTTATATTTGATGACGATACAGAAGTAAACATGTTTGGTGCTGAGAACGAATGGCAGTTTTTATCAGAAGGTAATGTATTAGAATATAAAGGCGATTGGGGAAGTGGATCTGCTGCAGGTTTCAGGGGTAATGCTAATGTGTTGGGATACCAGCATACCGCAGCAACAGATTCGTTAACTGTTCGTCTAATTGTAAGAAATGAAAGCGGCAATACAATTGATGAATTAGCCATTTCTTATGATGGTAGAGTTGAACGTTCAGATCAAGGCAGAAGCCCGGAATGGACTGTGTTTGTTAATGAGAATGAAATACCTGAATTATTCTATTCTACTGTAGATGAAACCGACAAAAATATTCGTCATACAATTTCTGATGCCAATATACCAGATGGAGAATTTATTCAAATAGAATGGAAAAGTGACCGTGGCGAGGGAAGTAATCATTCTAAACAAATCGGAATAGGAAATGTTGCAGTGACATTAGATGGCCAGTATGCTGTGTCCCTCACCGGCACCGAAGGTTTCCGCATGCTCTCTACCCCGGTAGAAACCACTTATGAAGACTTCCTCTCTCCCATCTACACACAAGGCGCTACTGATGGGGCAAACACAGAAAACGGGGATCCCAACATATTTACCTGGGATAATGCCTCCACAGGGGACAGCCGCAGCAACTGGGATGGTATTACCAACATTGATCAAAATATAACTGCCGGTACCGGATTTCTGGTTTATGTATTTAAGGATGATGAATACGGTGTGGAGGGTTCGTTTCCCAAAACGTTGTCGGTCAGCGGTGCAGAAAACAGCGAGGTAACGGTGAATGCCAATCCAAACGAAAATGGCTGGGCGCTGCTCGGTAACCCGTTTGCCTCTTCGATCTCATTTGATGATTTAGATAGTAACAGTCTAACGGATGCAATTTATATTTGGGATGTTAATGATGGCACTACAGAGATAGTTGATGATACAAAACAAGAAACTATATCAGGAAACTGGAAGTCGTACACTGTAGGCTCAGGCAGCGGTGATATTCCCGATGGCATCATCGCACCATTCCAGGGATTTTTTGTCGAAAGTGGCAGTGGCAATTCTCCCAGTGTAGGATTTGTTGAATCAGCCAAAACTACGGGTGGCAATTTCATGGGTAAGGAGACCAGTCGCAGCCTTGTCCGGCTTGAACTTAATGGCGAGGGTATGAGCAACTCTGTCTGGCTCTCTTTTAGTGAAAATGGCTCCATGGGGCAGGTTTATGGCGACGCCCACCAGCTGCAGCCTCTATCATCAAATTATGCATTGCTCGCCGCACAGAAAAACGACGGCCTGTTCGACATCAGCGTGATTCCAACTCCGGACAGCAGCTTCGAACTTCCCCTGGAGACCGAAGCAACCCTTCCTGGGTCTTATACCCTTCGCGTTACTGATTACACTGCTTCATTTGACGAAATCCTCTATCTCGAAGACCGGCAAAAAGGTATTTCTGTTGAACTTAACGACAGCATGGAATACGAATTCACACTGGATGGTCATGTACAAAAAAACGTGTCCAATCCGCAGGCACTGCTGGCAAATGGCCCTGTAATAGCGTCAAAACGTTCTTCCGAAACATCACGTTTCTATATCACAAGCCAGACATCGGTTAGTGCAGAAGGCGGTGGTGAATTGCCGGAAAAACTATCACTCTCACAGAACTACCCAAATCCATTTAATCCGTCAACCGTCATATCCTATGATATTCCACAGCAGAGCCATGTTCGTCTCGCAGTTTATGATCTACTTGGGCGTAAAATTGACATGCTGATAAATGAAACCCAGACTCCCGGCAGCTATAAAGCAACGTGGGATGCATCCCGCTTTTCAAGTGGTGTGTATTTCTACCATCTGGAAACGGACAGACGTATGCTAACCCGCCGTATGACCCTGATTAAGTAAACCTACCATCAACAAATAATCAGAATTATGAAACCAAAAGAAGACTATCCTCAACGAACCAATGCGACAACGGAACCTGAAAAGACAATGAAACAATCGGCATTGGAAGGGAGAAAACGCCCCTGGAAATCACCGAAGATTATTGAAGAGGACTATAGAAATACCGAAGAACAACCCCATATGCCATTATCTCCAAGTCAGGTATCATAAGATTTATCTACTCAAACAAGAATTCCAATAGGTAATACTTTTGTTCGAACGAATATCTTTTTATGGAATAAAATTTCGAATATCGCTAAAACTTATTTATCGGGAAGCAACTTCTTTGATAAGTCCCTTTTCAAAAAGTTTCGGCAAAAATTCTAAAACTTCTTTTCTGCATTGATCAGTACCAACATCGAACTTTTTTGTCAGCAAGTTGCAAAGTTGTTCAATGGACAGTG
>CAYOLE010000033.1:0-19859 GCA_964404705.1 uncultured Rhodohalobacter sp.
AAAACATGCTTCATTCAATGTAAACGATATAGCTTCAACTGGTAAACGCGTTATAGTATCCTTTATCAGTGAAAATCAGCCCCAATCCGTTTCTTCAGCGGTACAACAGATCGTTTCATGATGTGATTCTTCCTCAACAAACAGGGATTATTTCAACAGAAGCCAAACATCCACAATTATATCCACCATTACTGTAATTTCTCAAAAATATAAAAACAAGTTGGCAGCAATGACTTTACTGAAGAAATGAACCTGAAGATAGAACACAACAGGAGATGAGGTTAATTCCTTTTTTTTCTATTTTATGAAGCTATCAATTTTAAAAAAATATGATTTAAACGGCATGCCCAATATGACATCTGAACAGATCAGAAACGATTTTTTCGAGTTTTTTAAAGAGAAAAACCATCTGATCGTTGATAGTGCTCCGGTAGTTCCAAAAAACGATCCCACATTGCTATTTACAAATGCGGGGATGAACCAGTTTAAGCCGATATTTTTAGGTGAAGAACCCGGTTATAAGGAAGGGGATAAAATCTGGAAACGAACGGCAAATACCCAGCGCTGCATCCGGGTGAGCGGCAAACATAATGACCTGGAAGAAGTGGGGCGCGACACCTATCATCATACATTATTTGAGATGCTGGGGAATTGGTCATTTGGTGATTATTTTAAAGAAGAGGCGATAGAATGGGCATGGGAATTGTTGGTGGACCGTTGGGGATTAGAACCCGATCGTTTATATGCAACTGTTTTTGGCGGTGATGAGGAAGACGGTCTGCAGACAGATGATGAGGCAATTGAATTGTGGAAAACCAAGACATCGATCAACCCTGAAAATATTCTCAAGTTTGGTAAAAAAGATAACTTTTGGGAGATGGGGCAAACCGGCCCATGCGGTCCTTGCTCGGAAATACACATTGACCTCAGGTCCGATGCCGATCGCAGGGATAAACCGGGTGCAGAGCTGGTAAATATGGATGATCCCCGTGTGATGGAAATTTGGAACCTGGTGTTTATCCAGTATAACAGGGATGAAAGCAGCAAACTTACAGACTTGCCTGATCAGCATGTGGATACCGGAATGGGATTTGAGAGAATATGCGCTGTGCTGCAGAATAAAACATCCAACTACGATACAGATGTATTTACGCCGCTTCTGAAACAGGTCGCCGGAATGAGTGGTAAAACGTACGGCGACGATCTGCAAACTGATATCGCAATGCGGGTGATTGCCGATCATATCAGGGCGGTGAGCTTTTCTATTGCCGATGGCGCATCACCTTCAAACGAAGGTCGCGGATTTGTGATACGAAGAATCCTTCGGCGGGCCGTTCGCTATGGATGGGATCGTCTTGGTTTAAAAAAACCGTTCATGTTCCAGCTGGTACCTGTTTTGGCAGATCAGTTCAAAAATGTGTTTCCGGAACTGAATGCTCAGATCAGCTATGTGCAGAACGTTATCAAAGCCGAAGAGAACAGCTTTTTGCGAACGCTTGGGCAGGGAATCGAACTTTTTGAGCAGATGACTGAGGGAAAGAATAAAATTACCGGCGCTGACGCTTTTAAACTACACGATACGTATGGTTTCCCGATCGACCTTACGCAGCTTATGGCTCGTGAAAAAGGAATTGGAGTTGATCTGGAAGGCTTTGATGAGCTGATGAATGAGCAGAAGGAGAGAGCCCGCGCTGAAAGTAAATTTGGCCAGGATGAGAGTGGAAAGAAAATTGAATCACTTTCTGATGAGAGTGAATTCGAATTTATTGGATATGATCAATTGGAAGCTGAGGTATCAATCATTGCAGTGAAACGCGATGAAAAACGACCTTCTGTATGGCTGAACCGGTCACCTTTTTATGCGGAATCGGGAGGGCAGATTGCGGATACCGGAACAATCGAAAAAGAAGGTGTTGGTTTCAAAGTTCTCGATGTTCAAAAATCACCGCGCGGTTATGAGCATTTTACAGACCGGATACCGGAGGATTTATCCGGAACCTGGAAAGCTTCAGTTGACAAACCGCGGCGGATTGAAATTCAAAAGCATCACAGCGTAACTCACCTGATGCACGCCGCTCTGCGTGAAATCCTCGGAGAGCATGTAGTTCAAAAAGGATCGCTCGTTGCTCCCGACAGGCTTCGGTTTGATTTTTCTCATTATGAAGCAGTAGCCCCCAGAGAACTTGAAACGATTGAAAAGCGGGTAAATGAAAAAATTCAGGAAAATATTCCACTTCAGGTAGACGTGATGGATATCGACGAAGCGCGTGAAAAAGGTGCGATGATGCTTTTTGGCGAAAAATATGGAGAGCGTGTTCGGGTTGTGACGTTCGACCCAAATTTTTCAATGGAACTCTGCGGGGGGACCCATGCAAAGGCAACCGGAGAAATTGGCTATTTCAGGTTTATGAACGAGTCGTCAGCCGCGGCCGGAATCAGGAGAGTCGAAGCTGTTGCCGGTTTAAGTGCCGATGCACTCATCCGCTCCGAAAAAAATGAGTTACAGCACATTTCAGGATTATTTGGAAACGCTGAAGACAAAATATCAGAGATCGAAAAGCTGATTGCAAAAAACAAAGCCCTGGCTAAGGAGCTTAACGAACTGCGCAAAAAAAAGGCATCCGGTGTATTGGATGACATTCTGGAACAGGGAACGGAAGCCGGCGAAGCTGTGCTTTATACAGGTAAAGTTGCCGGTGCGGATATGGATATACTCAAAAAGATGGGATACCGTGCGCTGCAGTTGAAAAATTCACAATCTGTAGTAGTTTTGGCCTCAGCCAGTGAAGAAGGAAAAGTTTTTTTGATGGCTGCTATTACCCCCGATCTCAATAAAAAAGGAGTTCAGGCCGGTAAACTTGTTTCAGTTCTTGGAAAAATTGTTGGGGGCGGGGGCGGAGGCCAGCCCGACCTGGCCACAGCCGGCGGTCGATTTCCCGACAAAATTGAAGAGGCATTTGAAGAAGCTTCAAAATGGATTCAGGAACAGTTAACATGAGAAGCTGAAAATATCTGAAATTTTAGGTATACTTTAAGTCTAAAAAATTGAATTAAACTAACAATTGAGTGATGGCCAAGACAAAGGAAAAAGCAATTTTTGCACCTATCGGCAGAAACAATAGTCAGGATGATAAAATCGATAAGGCAGTAGAACTGCCAGATCCTACAAAAAAAACTCACAAACAACTTGGACTAAAAGATGATCAGCTCACGGAGATGCTTGAACTGATGTTGTTACAGCGCCGTTTCGAAGAGCGTGCCATGCAGATGTATCAAAAAGGGAAATTTGGCGGGTTTCTTCACCTTTTCATTGGCCAGGAAGCCATATCAACAGGAACAGTATATGCTCTTAATGATGATGATGATATTATTACGGCATATCGCGATCATGGCTGGGGACTTGTACGGGGGGTAACACCAAAGGAAGGTATGGCGGAACTCTACGGTAAAGCCACCGGGTGTTCCAAAGGCAAGGGCGGATCGATGCACTTTGCCAAAGTTGAAAATCACTTCTGGGGTGGGTACGGAATCGTTGGTGGTCACATTCCCCTTGGCGGCGGAATAGCATTCGCAAATAAGTACAATGAAAATGATCGTGTTACGGCATGTTTTTTCGGGGATGGCGCTGTTGATCAGGGGGTTCTTCATGAAACTTTAAATATGAGTCAGCTCTGGAAACTGCCCGCTATCTATGTGGTTGAAAATAATGGGTACTCCATGGGCACCGCTGCGCGCCGGCATTCTGTTAACGAAATTTATGAGAGAGCACTCGGATATGGGATGAAGAATGTTGTGTTGAATGGTATGGATGTTTTCACTGTATATGAACAGATGAAGAAGATTGCCAAAGAGGTGCGGGAAGACAGTTTGCCCTGGTTTGTTGAAATCAGAACTTATCGGTATCGCGGGCATTCAATGTCTGATCCACAGAAATATCGAACCAAAGATGAGCTGGAAGAATATCAGAAAGTGGACCCGATCGAACGGCTGAAAACATATATTCTGGATAATGATATTGCAAAAGAAGAGGACCTGGAAAAAATACAGGATAAGGTGGAGGATACAGTATTAGAAGCCATTGAATTTGCTGAAGAATCACCTTACCCCGAAGATGAGGCGCTATATGAAGACATGTTTGTTGGCAAGCCGCACTTTCATAAATAATTAATAGTTTATCAAAAAAAATAAATTAATCAGAAGCTGAAAAATGGCTGAACTAAAATTTCGAGAAGCACTTCGCGACGCAATTGATGAGGAGATGGAATCCGATGAGCGCGTGTTTGTCATGGGCGAAGAGGTTGCTGAGTATAACGGGGCGTATAAAGTAACTGAAGGTCTGCTGGATAAGTATGGTTTTAAACGCATGATAGACACACCGATTTCTGAGCTTGGATTTGCCGGAATTGGTGTGGGTGCGGCAATGAACGGGTTACGACCCATTGTGGAGTTTATGACCTTTAATTTCGCGGTGCTGGCTGCCGATCAGATTATAAATCACGCATCAAAGGCACGCTATATGTTAGGAGGGCAGGTATCCACTCCAATCGTATTTCGGGGTCCTAACGCATCAGCCGGTCAGCTGGGTGCGACACACTCGGTGGCATACGATTCTATGTATGCGATGTTTCCGGGCTTAAAAATTATCTACCCTTCAGAACCGAACGACGGTAAAGGTCTGCTGAAATCCGCCATTCGGGACGACGATCCGGTATTGTTTATGGAATCTGAACAGATGTATGGACTGAAAGGTGAAGTTTCCGATGAAAAAGATTTTACGATTCCGATTGGAAAAGGCAAGATTAAGCGTGAGGGTGATGATGTAACAATCGTTGCATCCGGTAAAATGTATCATATTGCCAAAAACGCAGCTAATGAGCTGGCAAAAGATGGAATTGAGGCAGAAATTATCGATCCGAGAACCATCAAACCGCTTGATATTGAGATGATTGTGAAATCGGTTAAAAAGACCAACCGCTGTGTTGTTGTGGATGAAGCACATCCGTTTGGCGGATTAGCCTCAGAAGTAGGCTTTTTAATACAACGGGAAGCATTCGATTATCTTGATGCGCCTGTACAGCGGGTGACACTTCCGGATGTGAATGCTCCGTTTTCTCAACCGCTTTTTGAATTGTGGCTGCCCAACGCTAAGAACGTTGTGGAAGCTGTAAATGCAGTTACTTACAGATAGTGGCATCAGATTTTTGGCGAGAGGGAATAAAGTAATCCTTTTTTTTCTCCCATTTTGCCTTTTGTCTTTTCACTTACTAATGTTCGAGATCTTAAACTAAGAGTATAAATTTTTGAATAACTGACTGATATGGCCGAAAAAATTGAAATGCCGAAGCTGAGTGACACAATGGAAGAAGGTGTGATCGCATCCTGGAGTGTTAAAGAAGGAGATAAGGTAGAAACAGGTGATATTATTGCTGAAGTTGAAACCGACAAAGCTACAATGGAAGTGGAGGTTTTTGATTCAGGCACAATTTTGAAAATTCTGGTACAGGAGGGAGATGCCGTGCCTCTTGGCGGGACCATGGCCATTATTGGGGAAGAAGGGGAGGACATCAGTGATCTTCTCGGTGATGAGGAAGTAGAAGAAGACGGTGAAGATTCCGATAAAAAGGAGGAAAAAGAAGATAAAGCCGAAAAAGAAACTGAAGAATCTGAAGAGAAAGAATCCAAAAAGGAATCAAAATCAGATAAAAGTGACGGTAAGGAGAAGAAGGATAAAGATTCGCTGGATGCCAAACGTGAAGGCGTCGATGAAGAAGACAAATCTTCTGCAGATGACGGACGTATAAAAGCATCACCCCTGGCCCGGAAAATGGCAGAAGATAAAGGCATAGAACTTGGAGATGTAAAAGGTTCTGGGCCTGATGGCCGCGTAGTTAAACGGGATATTGAGGATTATAAACCTTCTGAGAAAAAAGAAAAAGACTCGAAAGTTAGCATTCCGTCTTTTGAAGAGGCTGAATCAGAAGACATCAAAGTGTCGCAAATGAGAAAAACGATTGCGCGCCGATTGTCTGAAAGTAAGTTCACAAGCCCGCACTTCTATGAAACGATTGATGTGGATATGGAGGCTGCTATAGAGGCCCGTGTTAAACTTAACGAGGTTAGCGATATAAAGATCAGCTTTAACGACATTATTGTGAAAGCATCGGCTTCCGCCCTTCGGCGCCATCCGGAGATAAACTCTTCCTGGAATGATGATGTAATTCGTAAACACGGCGATGTAAATGTAGCCGTGGCGGTTGCAATTGACGAAGGTTTATTGACACCGGTCATCCGCCATTCCGATAAGAAAAACTTGCGTCAGATCTCAGCCGAGACAAAAGAACTTGCAGGTCTTGCCCGCAACAGAAAACTGCAGCCTGAGCAAATGGAGGGAAGTACGTTTACCATCTCAAATCTGGGCATGTTTGGAATAGAAGAATTTACGGCAATCATTAATCCGCCTAATGCATGTATACTCGCTATTGGTACGATCAGGGATGTGCCTGTTGTTAAAAATGGCGAGGTAGTGCCGGGTAAACGTATGAAGATGACACTCAGCAGTGATCACAGAATTGTAGACGGTGCAAAAGCCGCAGCATTTCTGAATACTCTTCAGCAGATGCTCGAGAATCCCCTGTCCATGATGCTGTAGAGTGGTTATTGGTAAATTAGTTAGTGGGTATTAGTATTATTTTTGATCGGATCTGTAGTTCGGTCATTTTGTAAAAGGTAAGTATTTAAAAAACGCATAGTCTGATCTGCTATTAGCCGCGCCCTTTGTACCTGCATCAAACAGAATATTTTTGATAGAGCTCATAAAGTTTTCCACGTCTTGTTTTTCCGAGTGAAGTGACAGGAAGCTGATCTACAATCAGGTATTCTTTTGGAATTTTGAACGCCGAAAGCTCTTTCTTAAGTGAATTTGAAATTGACTTAAAATCTACTGTTTCTGGATCTGAAACTTCGAGCAGCGCCACCACTTTTTGGCCCCATTCTGTATCGCTTATTCCAAAGACAGCAGATTTTTGTATACCGGATAATTCATTCAGTTTTGACTCCACTTCCACCGGATCAACATTTTCGCCGCCGGTAATAATTCTGTCTGTTCGCCTGTTCTTTATGAAAAGATGCTTTTGCCGGTTCAGATGACCAATATCTCCTGTTTTGAACCAACCGTTATTGTCAAATGCTTTTTTATTAAGGGCTGGGTCAAGATACTTATCTATAACTTGAGGCCCTTTGAGCCAAATTTCTCCAATCTCATTCAGTGGCTGAACAGCGCCGGTGTCGGGATCACGGATCTGAATTTGATTGGGTTCAAAAATTGGCCCCACACTTCTCTTTGGATAGTACATACCCCGTGGTTGCAGCATAGGGTTGGCAGCAATTTGGGCACATGTTTCGGTCATTCCGTAACTGGTAACTATGGGAATTCCACGCGTAAGTGAACGTTCAACCAGACCGGGAGAAATTGGCCCACCGCCCAGTAGCATTGCTTTAAAGTCCAAATGCAGTTGAAACAGCGGGTCGTCAAGTAAGCGCTGAAGCATAGTGGGAACTAAAGAGGCCACCTGAAACAACCGGTTTTCACTCAGAAATGTTCTGACCTGATGATCATCAAATTGATCCATCCGAAAAATAGATGTGTTGTAGAGTAAAGAGCGCAAAATGATTGAAATGCCCCCAATGTGATTCAATGGCATGCACAAAAGCCAGTAACGATTCGGATCTGGTTTGAAATTGGTTTCAGATGAAGCAGAAGCGAAAATGATTTGACGACGTAAAAGGGGTACAATCTTTGCCTCTCCCGAAGATCCGGAAGTAAAGAAATACCCAAAAATTTTATCAGGGTCAGAAGATAGAAGCTCAATTGACTTTCCGGATGCAATAATGTTTAAATCAGCAGTATTGACGTCAATAAAATTTTGATTAACAAGACGATCCCGGTTTTCTTCATCAGCAAAAAAAGCTGCCGGCTTTAGTTGATCTGTTTGATAATTCAACTCCGAATCTGTCAGTTCCGGATTTAGGGGAATGAAGGGAATTTTTAGCAAATAACAAGCAGCAATCACAAAAATTAGCTGATCGCTGCTTTTACTAAGAAGCGCCAATGGCCTGTTTTGGGAAATTGAATATTCATTTTGAATTTTTTTGAATTTGGAACAGAATCCAAATAGGTGAGAATAATCATATATTGTGTTTTCCGAGGCAAGAAAGTGTCTGGACGGATCTGGAAGTCGGTATTCGGGATATGATTTATTCAACTGTACCATTTTAAAAGACAAATTCTAATTTTGAAGAATCGATCGTCTTAAATTTAATCAATTTACTCTGATTGTTTTTAACATTATACAATCCATTATTTATACTGTTCTTATCAGAAAGATCATTCGAAAAAAGATAGCCAGTATATAGTCCATGTGCATTTTTTTTACTTCCATACATACTACAAATCATCGAGATTATTTGTCTGCCAACAACGGATTCAAGCGAAGTCGAAAATATCGTACGTTCATCAAGATGCTCTGAACGTGTAATTGTTGCAAAGAGATTAATCAAATTTCCAAGAAACATAGGTTTAAGAATATAGTAGGGTGGTGAATACTCATGGGTTTCCAAGTTAGTGAGTCCAAATTGTACGACTGACTCGTCGGCCGCTACCGGTAATTTACATTTGTTTATTATATCTCGAAATTGTTCAGCGCTCGTTATTTTTAAAGGTTCTTCCACATACTCTACCGGAAGTTTTCTGAACTGTTCCGAAAACTGTTCAATTGTGGATAAATTCCAGGTCTGATTAGCATCCAGCCGAAAAATTAAATCCTGAAATTCTGAGTACAGCTCAGAAAGTGTTTGGGGCAGATCTCCGGGATTTCCGGTTACTTTACATTTTACTACTCTAAAACCGGACCGGTACAACTCTTTAACTTGACGTTTTAACTCAGCAGAATCTGTTGAACCAACAACAGCATTTACCTTTATATCCTTATGTACGGATCGGTTCAAATAGGAAGGCAGAGTGTTGCCCGACCGCTCAGCCAGGATTAAAAGTCCCAGACTGCTGAGACCAAACTGCAGAGAAGGTATGTTTGGAAGTTCATTCAAAAAAGAAGCTAACTGTGCTGCCGAAAAACATTGCGAAAAAAACGAATTAATTTTCTTCCGGTCAGAAGTCAAAATCTCAAGTACATCGATGAGAGTCTCAGACGAAAATCCCGGCAAAGGTGCGACTTCCGAGATAATATCTGTCTTCTCATCAACGAATCGGATTATTAACCCTGCTCTTCGATAAAAAGTGCCTGCTCCTGTTTTAAAGGGTTTTCTGAAAGGAAGGCTGTATTTATATATACTAAACATGGAAATCGAGTATGAATGCAGCAGAAAGCAGTAATCCGAATAGTACCATAAACCGGGCAGTTTCACCAAGCGTATTGTTGAGTAGTCGCTTATCGGTATTCGACCAGATGATCCGGTTTAATCGGGAGGCAGGAATAAGCGTTAAAAACGGCAGATAAATCCAGAAGGTAACCGGTGTGAAAATGTGCAGAATGGATAGGGTTGAATAGGAAATCACCAGCATGAGAGAATACTCAACCCTGAGAGCTTTTTCACCAAAAATGACGCCAATGGTTCGTTTGTTTGCCACACGATCCTGATTGATGTCGCGCAGATTATTCACGACAAGGATGTTGACGCAGAGAGCACCAACCGGTATGGATGCTATAAATGAAATTACTGACCATTCCAGAGCATTTACATAGTAGGTTCCCATCACTGCAATGATACCGAAAAAGATAAAAACGAAAAGATCACCCAGACCATTGTAACCCAGCGGGTAGGGACCGCCCGTGTACAAAATTCCAAATAAAATAGACAATATGCCGATAGCAAGTACGATCCATCCACCAATCCATACCAGGTATAGCCCGGCAACAAATGCGATCGCCATGGCTGCTATAGTAGCATTCCGCATGGCTTCGGGGGTGATATGGCCGGAAGCAGTAGCGCGCACAAAGCCGAGACGTTCATCAGTGTCAGCACCTTTTAAAAAATCAAAATAATCATTGGCGAAGTTGGTGCCAACCTGGATAGAAAACGCACAAAATAAAGCAACAAAAGTGGTATCTGCCCTGAATAGCTGATCGTTCCATGCAATGGATGCGCCGGTCAGAACCGGAATGAGTGCAGCGGCAAGTGTTTTGGGACGTGTTGCATCAATCCAGTGTTTAATTTTGGATTCTTTCAAGGCTAAAATTTTAAGGTAAACAGATGATTTTTAAAATGGGTACAATATACAAATGGCTGGCAATTCTTAAAAAGTTAGGTATAAGTCCCAATATAATTTGCATTCCCGAAATAAATAAAATTAGAAGCGCTTTTAAGAATAAATAGTTATCTATAAATCAGTTTAACCTTATAAAATCAGTTTTTATTTAAATTTTGCTTAAATATTTTACACATTCATTGGAGAATTGTATTTTCTGTTGATTCGAAAATCTACCAACGCAAATAACTTATATCAGAATGATACAATCTAGTCAACGTTATGATACTCTTGCTGCTGCGAGAAGCTGGAAGGCCGGAATAAACGGCAGTTTTGAGAAAATGAATATTACCCAGATCTTCGGTGAGAATACTCTGACACTCGATACACTTGCGGAACGATTACCAAAAATTGTATGGAAGGAGCTAAAAAAGACAATTGAAGACGGAAAAGAGCTTGATTTGTCCGTTGCTGATGCCGTTGCACACGCAATGAAAGAGTGGGCCTCAGAAAAAGGTGCATCCCATTTTACACACTGGTTTCAGCCCTTAACGGGTGCAACCGCTGAAAAACACGATAGCTTTATCACACCTAACCAGGGTGGCGGAGCAGTGGAAGAATTTAGCGGGAAAGATTTAATACAGGGAGAGCCCGATGCGTCGAGTTTTCCCAGTGGTGGTGTAAGGCAAACGTTCGAAGCCCGCGGCTATACTGCCTGGGATCCAACTTCACCAGTGTTTTTGATAGAAAATGAGAACGGAACCTATTTATGTATTCCTACAGCTTTTGCTTCATGGACAGGAGAAGCTCTTGATCATAAAACACCTTTGCTGCGATCTATTGAAGCACTTGATAAACAAGCGAAACGTGCGCTCAAACTATTTGATGTAAACACTGAACGAGTGGTATCAACAGTTGGCTGCGAACAGGAATATTTTCTGATTGACCAGGAATTTTACTATCGACGTCCGGATTTAGTAACCTCAAACCGTACTCTTGTTGGTGCAAAACCGCCAAGAGGGCAGGAGCTTGATGATCATTACTTTGGATCGATACCTGACCGGGTACTTTCATTTATGCTTGATGCTGAAAAGGAACTGTATCGCCTGGGAATTCCGGTTAAAACACGGCACAATGAAGTGGCTCCAAGTCAGTATGAGATTGCACCAATTTTTGAAAACTGTAACATTGCGGCCGATCATCAGCAATTGCTGATGATTACGCTTAAAAGAGTGGCGAAAAAGTATGGACTTGAATGCATTATGCACGAAAAACCATTCGATGGCCTTAATGGAAGCGGTAAGCATCTGAACTGGTCGATGAGTACAAAAGAGGGAGCTAACTTACTTGAGCCTGGAGAAAGCCCTCACGAGAATATGCAGTTTCTGTTCTTCTTCGCTGCTATTCTGAAAGCTGTTTATAAGCATCAGGATCTGCTTCGTGTCTCTATAGCACACGCCGGCAATGATCACCGGTTGGGCGCAAATGAGGCTCCCCCAGCAATTATTTCGGCATTTATCGGTGAACAGCTTGAGGATATCATCAAACAGCTTTTAAATGGCGGATTGAAAAATAGTAAGCAAACCGGCCTTCTTGGCTTGGGAACTCCTGTGCTTCCGTCACTTCCGCTTCATGCCGGTGACCGAAACAGAACATCTCCTTTCGCCTTTACCGGGAATAAATTTGAATTCAGAGCGGTGGGTTCAAGCCAGTCGATTTCATTTCCCATTACTGTTCTGAACACAATTGTGGCTGAAGCCATAGAAGAACTGTGTGATAATCTTGAAGGGAAAGTAGAGAAAGACGGACTTGAAAAAGCCCTGGCTGATACACTTCACGACTCACTGAAAGATAGTAACTCAATTGTGTTTAACGGTGATGGTTATTCTGATGATTGGCAGGTTGAAGCGGAGAAGCGGGGCTTGCTCAATTTAAAAACCACTCCGGACACCCTTCCTCGCCTTACCGACAAAAAGAACATTGATCTTTTTGAAAAGTACAAGGTGTTAAATGAACGTGAGGTTGAATCCCGCCAGGAAATATTTATTGAGCAGTATATAACAACTCTCAATATTGAGGTGGATACCACCGAGGCAATGGCAAGAACAATGGTTTATCCGGCAGTGATTCGATACCTGAATGAACTCACATCAGCTGCTAAAGAAACAAAAGAACTCGGGCTTGATAATAAAGGATCATTCGCAATGCTCGAAACAGTTACCAATGCTTTGAATGACCTTGATGAAGCATTGATTAACCTCACAGAAACGCAGGAAAGTCTGAGTAGTGGTGCACCTATTCAAACAGCTGTTGAATATAAAGATAAACTCATACCTGCCATGAATAAGGTACGCGACGCCATCGATTATCTGGAGCGATTTACGCCGGATGACTACTGGCCGCTGCCAATCTACAGGGAAATGCTGTTTGTGAAATAAATAGTTTATCAGCAACTGATATAATACTAAAAGCGGCTGTCTGCGAGGATAGCCGCTTTTTTATTCTTAATTCTCCTGTACTGAATTAAGCCGAGAAAAAAGTGAGGAGTACCGCCACATATAATCATTGGTTGCATGCACTGGCGGACAGAATGGATTGAACTATGGCAAAACCTCCTGATATTGCAAGTTTTCTGTTATTCAGAATGTGCCGAAAAATGAAACATGCTTCCTGCATACCCAAATCCACGTTTAGAGAAACTGCTCAATTTGAACGATAAAGGAATATTTAGATTATTAAATTCCTGTTGTTACAACGACAACCACGGATACTTCTTAAAATCCGGTTTTCGTTTTTCGAGAAAAGCGTTGCGGCCCTCTTCGGCTTCATCTGTCATGTAGGCGAGACGTGTGGCTTCGCCCGCAAATACCTGCTGGCCCACCATACCATCATCAATTAAATTAAAAGCGAACTTGATCATACGAATGGCGGTGGGACTTTTTTCCAGAATTTCCTGTGCCCATTCATAAGCGGTTTCCTCAAGCTCTTCATGCGGAACGACTTCATTTACCATTCCCATTTCGTACGCTTCCAGGGCTGAATAGCTCCGCCCCAGGAAGAAAATCTCACGAGCTCGCTTTTGACCAATCTGACGGGCAAGCAGGGCTGATCCAAAACCACCGTCAAAACTGGCCACATTGGCATCGGTTTGCTTGAAGATGGCATGTTCTTTACTGGCCAGGGTCAAATCGCATACCACATGCAGGCTGTGTCCCCCGCCAACGGCCCATCCGGGAACCACGCAAATTACCACCTTGCTCATAAACCGGATAAGACGCTGGATATCGAGCACATTAAGTCGCTGAATGCCATCACCGCCTTCGTAACCGCGTCTGCCCCGGACTTTTTGATCTCCACCCGAGCAGAACGACCAGACCCCGTCATCGGCCGGACCTTCTCCCGACAGAAGAATCACGCCGATTGAGGTATCCTCCCGGGAGTCGATCAGGGCTTCCTCCAGTTCAAACAACGTTTGTGGCCGGAATGCGTTGCGAATGTTCGGCCGGTTGATCGCAATCCTCGCTACTCCGTTTGATTTTTTATAAGTGATATCTTTGTACTCTTTTACCGTTTTCCAGTCAGCCATGGCTGTTTAAAAATTGAGTTATAAATTTTACGGTTTGATCCGGTTGATCCACATGTATCCGGTGTCCGGCACCGTCTATAATTTGCAATTCTGATGTGCTACAAAGTTGAGCCATTTCCCTCATCTTATCAACATATTTTTGATCGGCTTTGCCAGCGAGCAAACCCACCGGTTTTTTGATGTTACTTAGCTGATTGCAAACTGGCGGCATAACGCCGGCTCCAAACCCTCGTAAAGATGCAGCCATTACCCGCGGATTCTGGCTCCTTAAAATTGATGCATAATCAAAATTTGCGGCTCCGGCCGGAGATTTAAACAGTGGGAGTTTTATCCAGCGATCCAGGAAAGCGGGGAAATCAGCTTCAATATCCCTGGCACGTTCTTCGTCAATTTTTCTGCGTTCACTTCGTTCGTGTTCGTCCGTAATTCCGCAATTCGTGCTTTCAAGAATCAATCCGGAAAACCGGAATGGTTCAGATATAAACACATGTTGAGCAAGTCTGCCGCCCATGCTGTATCCATATAAAAACAGATTTTTGAGCTGAAGACGATCGAGTATCGACAATATATCCTGGACTTGTTGTTTTGCCGTAAAACGTTCCGGATTTGGGTCAGTTGTCGATTCTCCGTGGCCAAGCAGATCGATTGTAACCGGATTGCATCTTTTTAAAAGCAGATCAATTAAAGGTTCAAATACTTTGCCTGAACCCATAAAACCATGAAAAAGAATCAGGCTGGGAAGATCACGCTTGTTTTGGTGAATTATAGCATGATAGGATGCCGCATTTGTATAGAATTTCATCTAACCCGCCCATAAAGTCTTTCTTATAGCCATGCTCTTATCTGAATGGGTAACGCACTCAATCAGCAGAGGTTTAGAAGGTTCGGTATTTTGAAAGTTGATTTGATCAAGCTGTTCTTTACTTTCAATTCGCCGGTATTCCACTCCATATGCTTTTGCAATATGTTCAAAATCAGCCTTTTGTGGGGTTTCAAAATAGGTCTGGTAGGTATCCTGGTGCTCATAAATGGGCAGCATTCGAAAGATATTCCCTCCATTATTGTTAATCACTACTATTACAAACGGTGAGGAGAGATGTTTGAGCGAGAACAATGCATTGGAATCATACAGAAATGCCAGGTCACCGGCCAGGCAGCAAGTTGGAGAATCTGTTGCCAGCGAACTGCCGATAGCTGTTGATATGATTCCGTCTATGCCAGCAGCTCCGCGATTTACAATTGTATGTTTTGCTGGATTCCCAAACAGTGCTGCGTCTCGAACCGGAAATGAATTGGAAAGCATCAGATTCCAGTCATCGGGTAACTTATTTGAGATATGGTGAAAAATGTGACCATCACAAAGAGTATTTTCGTCCTCAAGTGCTATATTCAATTTCAATTCCGAGTCGGAATCAGCCTGAGACCATTGATCGAAATAATCAGATTTTTGAGGATTGATTAAATCTGTTTCTAACCGGTCATTTTGCACCAGATCGATAATCCAGTCAGCACTCATTTCATGATCCTGCCAGGATGCCCTGCCATTAAAATGAATTGCAGGCACCTCTCTCCACGATTTTATAGCTGTTAGCAAAGATCTGGTAAAAGGCTGATCGCCAAATCGCAGAATCAGATCAGGTGTTAATACATTTCGTACAGAATCGGTGCGCAGAAATTGCTCAAAGCGGTGTACCCTCAGGTTGTGGTGACCAAATCTTGAACCGGGTTCAGCAATGACCGGAGCATTGAGTTTTTCTGCAATTTCTAATGCTGTTGATTCATTTGTATGGTTATAATTCGCGGGGCCAGCAATTATCAGCGGACGGGATGACTGATTGATCTGCCCGATAATTTCATCGGATAAGGAAATGGTTCGAATGCCGGATGGTTTGGGTTCAGAGGTATTTGTTATCTGATGTTGATTTTGTTTTCGGACTCGTTCAATCATGTCAGGTGACGGTTCCAGCGGTTTTCGAAAAGGCAGGTTCAGATGTGCTGCTCCACCTTTCCGTATGGATTCTGTAACAGCTTGTTTAGCTGCAAACTTAATTCTCGCCCGGTCTCGTTCTTCATCAGCAGGTTCGCCCGCTTCATGAAAAAAAACCGCGTAATCTCCATAAAGTTTTATTTGATCGATTGTTTGTGAACTGCCTGTTCCACGCAAGGCGGGGGGGCGATCAGCGGTGAGCGCAATGATCGGCGTGCCTGATTGTCTCGCTTCCACAATGGCGGGAAAATAGTTTACAGCTGCAGTTCCTGATGTGCAAACAAGAACGGCTGGCATACCGGATTCTTTACCGATTCCGAGTGCAATAAAAGCGGCTGATCGTTCGTCCAGAACCACTTTTTTTGAAAATCCGTCGTGATGAGCAAAAGCCAGGGCAAGAGGTGTGGAGCGACTTCCCGGTGATAATATCGCATGACGAACGCCCTGCTTATATAAGGATTGAACCAGTAGTGAAGCCGTATGAAAAGGTGAGAGCATGTTTTATTTATCGCTCGTTTAAAGCGGAAGTCATTGGCTGAAATTTCATCAGTGTTTCCCTCCATTCACTTTCCGGATCAGAATTTTCTACGATACCACACCCGGCAAAAAGGTGAGCTTTGTTTTTGTGAATCAGAGCGCTTCGAATGGCCACCGCAAATTCACCACATCCGTTTAGATTATACCAGCCAACAGGCGCTGAATACCAGCCTCGCTCAATTTGTTCTATTTCCTGAATATAGGGAATGGCACGTTCTTTGGGATATCCGCCAACAGCCGGCGTGGGATGAAGCTGCCGGAGCAAATCATGAATCTGTACACCATCTTTTATCGATGCTGAAATAGGAGTGAACAGATGTTGTACGTTATTCAATTTTTTAATGAGTGGCTGGTTGGGATGCTCCACCCGATAGCTGTACGGCGCAAGACTATCGTCGATTGCCCGGACAACAAACTGATGTTCTTCCAGATCTTTTTCACTTTGCATGAGGGATTGAGCGAGTGCTGCATCTTCCGAGGCACTTTTTCCCCGGGATGTGCTGCCGGCAAGACTTTCGGTTTTAAAAACCCCGTTTTCAAAAGAAGCCAGCCGCTCAGGTGTGGCGCCTATAAATGAGGTATCTTTATCAACCTGAATAATAAAATTATAGCATTCAGGGTAGGTTTGACGCAAACTATAACTAAGCAGGGTGGGTGTAAGATCAAACTGAGATTCCATTTCTATGGAACGCGCGATCACAATTTTATCGAACTCATTCTCCTGAATGAGATCTTTGGCACGCTTTACACGCTCGAGCCATACTGACTTTTCAAATACCGATTGTAAATTGCAAAGAATATTCTGAGCAGGTTTAGAAGAATCCGGTTTAATACTACAGTTGCCCGCGATGTTCAGAAAGTCGGTTACACGTTCTATAATTTCCATATAGATATCGTGTACTTCTTTTGATCCTCGTTCCAATATTAGCGTTAACATATAGATGTGTCCGCTTCGAACCAGAATCCATTCGGGGAGTACAAACCGGGCGGCTCCAAAATGCTTCCAGATTTGTCCTACATTATGATCTCCAAAAGAATATCCCCCAAGAAAAAGAGGGCCGGCCATTTGATGGCTTATAGACGTGTATGCAGAAATGCTATTACTTAATTCTCTGGTTTGTATCGCAATTTCATCAAAACGTTCTGTACCGGTTGCTTTTAATTCTGCAACTTTGCCTGCTGCTGAAATCGATATTTTGTTTTCTGGATGATCCCAGTAAAATTTATCCTCTTCATCAGAATGTTGCTCAAGAGCAACAAGAGGATCAATCGGGGCAATGGGTAAGGTAATGGATACCAACCGTTGTGCGTTTTCTTTTTCCTGAGCCAGAGCATGTAGAAAAGCCTTAAAGGAGTCGCTATCCAGCGTTTCAATAAATTTTGTTGTTGTCTTGGAAAACTTTGCAGTTGTGATCATAAAATATTTAACGCCTGTTAAACATTGCTATTTTCAATATAAATTGAAAGTTCAACAAAGCAAAGTTAATTATGTGGTGGACATTCGTTCGTTTCTCTATGGAGTGAAAGAGATTAAAGAGATTCGATAAAATTGATAAATATAATTTTACGTCTTTGCCACCCGGGCATATCTATTTAGCATCGTCGGGCTGGCCAATCTCAAAAGGATTCTGAATGCCGTATTCATTGGGATCGAATTCGGCAAGTTCAAAGAAATAATCCCAGGCCAATTTACTTTGGCCGTTTTTTTCAACCCAGTTGGGATGACTTTGTTTTATGAGTCCTACAACGCGTTTTGCATATTTTAGACGCTCTCCATGATCTTCAATATTGGGAATAGCGGCGATCATCAGATCTAAATTATACCCGCAATCGTAATCTTTTGGTTTATCCTGTTTTAAGAACATATTCTGTTTTGATAATATTTGATTCAATAATACCTGAATTTACAACTTTCATACCACTAAAGTAAAAGAAGAGTCAATTTTTGAGGATGACTCATTGATGTTCTTATTATCAGATTAAACCGAACAAAGTACAGATATTGATTTGAAATACATTCTAATTGGACGCAGCAATTTTTATATCTTTACATGATAAAACCAAACCGATAACAGACAGCACCGATTAAAATGATTCTTAATTCAATACTGGAGGCGATTGGTAATACACCGCTCGTTAAGTTAAATCATGTGGCAGAAGATCTGCTGCCAACCATTGCGGTAAAAGTGGAATATTTAAATCCCGGACAAAGCATAAAAGACAGAATTGCCCTTACAATGGTGGAAGATGCTGAAAAAAAGGGACTCATTAAACCGGGCGGAACCATTATTGAGGGTACTTCGGGAAACACCGGTATGGGGCTGGCACTTGCAGCTGCGGTAAAAGGTTATAAATGTATCTTCACAACTACAGATAAACAAAGCAAGGAAAAGATTGATTTGCTGCGTGCTCTTGGAGCAGAAGTAAAAGTGTGTCCTACCAATGTAGAACCCGAAGATCCTGAAAGTTACTATTCAGTGGCCAAACGACTCAGCAAAGAGATACCCAACTCCTATTATCCCAACCAATACGATAATAAGAGTAACACAAAAGCTCATTACGAAACGACCGGCCCAGAAATATGGGATCAAACAGAAGGTAATATCACTCATTATGTAGCCGGAATGGGTACGGGTGGAACTATCACAGGAGTGTCCAAATACCTGAAAGAAAAGAATTCTGATATTCTGACTGTGGGAGTTGATAGTGTGGGTTCAGTATACAGAGCGTATTTTGAAACCGGTAAATTTGATAAAAACGAGATCAAACCATACTTGACAGAAGGTATTGGCGAAGACATTATTCCGGGAAATATTGATTTTGATTTCATTGATGCTGTGGAGCAGGTAAATGATAAGAATGCTTTTATTATGACTCGTGAGCTTGCCAAAAAGGAGGGACTTTTTGTTGGCGGATCATGTGGAGCGGCAGTGTTTGGCGCACTTGAGTACGCCCGGAAGAATAATCTTGGAAAGGATGATGTTGTAGTTGTGATTTTACCCGACAGCGGTACCCGCTACGCATCTAAAATCTTTAATGATGATTGGATGCGGGAGAAAGGTTTTATCGATTGATTCCTCTGTATTTATAAGAAATTCAACACAAATTTTTAATCAATACATTACATCAGATAATTTTAATTCAATAAACTCCGAATGGAACAGAAACCAAAGAAAAAGAAAGGTAAACCAATAGAAATTGAACTAAATCAGGATGAGGCCTCCGGTACATATTCAAATCTTGTTATGATCACTCATTCTCCATCCGAGTTTGTATTTGATTTTATTTCCATGATGCCAGGGGTGCCAAAAGCTAAGGTAGTAAAACGGATGATCCTTACTCCCGATCATGCCAAACGTTTAGCAAACGCCCTGAATGAAAACCTGAGGAAGTATGAGGCAGAACATGGGCAAATACGGTCTAAAGAAAAGTTTGATATGCCATTTAATTACCGGGGACCAAAACCAGAGGCATAAAATTTCATAATC
>CAYOLE010000033.1:19959-21754 GCA_964404705.1 uncultured Rhodohalobacter sp.
GGAATCTGAATTTAGTTGATGATTGTAAGCACGTTTTTTAGCGGGAAGTGATACTATTTCTTCACAATTATCAGCAGGATCAGACCTATAAGCAGAAAGAGAGTATGCGGGAAGAATGACGCAAACTCAGGAGACAGGCTGCCAGCATATCCGAAAGGTTCAATAATTTTCATGAACGCAAGGTAGATGGTGCTAATAGCCAGCCCGGCTGCGATATAAAAACCGCGGCCTCCTTTGCGCCGCTCGGCTGCAATCGAAAAACCAAGCAAACAAACAACGAAAATGGAAACGGGATACGCTATACGACTGAATAGTTGTGTTCGTGGCAGGGATGTTCCGCCGGCACCAATTCGCTCTATCGACTCTAAATAAACAAATGCCTCGGGATATGTTAGCTGGTAAATATCGGAACTTCGTCGCGCAAGATCACGAGGATAGAGATTTAGTGCCAGATCTATACTCATTGTATCACTTTCAACGTAGCTGCCATCCGAAAAAAACCGTTCTCTGAGCCTGTCAACATGCCATAGAGAAAGTGAATCATCCCATTGAATTCTATTGGCGTTGGAAATTCGTTTAACTTTGTCGTTTTCAAAGGTGACAATTGAAACCTGATATCCGGTATTAGAACTGGCTTCAAAAAAATTAAAGCTGACAATCGTACTGTCCGAATCTTGCCGGAAAATTCGCCCTCGGTCTATACGGTCGGCTCCATCTCCCATATAGCGTTCTTCGAATTCAATGCGCTCAGTATTTGAAATCGGAATAATATATGCATCAAGAAGACTGACCGAAACCGCCACTAATATACCAAATATCAAATATGGTGTAACAAGTCTGTAAAGACTGACTCCGGATGCTTTCAGGGCAATTATTTCAAGGCGTTCGGTCATCTGGCCCGTTAATATCAGACACGCTATAAATACAGCGAGCGGCGACATCAGGCGAACCATTTCGGGAATATAATTCAGGTAGTATTGGCTCCATATATCAGCTATTGTTGCACCTTTATCGGCAAAATCATCACTGTTTTCTGAAAAATCGATCAGAATAAAGATACAAATCAACACCACCATCACGAATAGCGTTATCGAGAGTAACCGGAAAAAGATGTGTCTGTCAAATTTATTCATTCGACTGGAATAAATTCGTGATTTTGAAAGAGGTGCAAACGTGCAGCATTAAGAAAACTCCTATAATCAGGTAAAGTATATTAATTCCCCACATTCCAATGAATGGTGATATTATTCCGCGATCTGCGAATTTCTCACCTTGTATAATAGCCATAAAATATAAAGTAAGAATCACAGCGCTGGTTAGAGCCGCTATTCCGATATTCCCGTTACGGGTTAGCATTCCAATTGGCGCACCAATCATCACAAAAAGTATACAGGCAAAAGGTATAGATAGTTTTTTGTGAATTTCGACCCAAAACTCAGAAATTCTCAAATTTCTCCAATCTATGTTTGAATTAAAACTCTCAACATCTGCTTTGTAGCGATTCAAGCTGTTTAACGCAAGATTAAGAGATGAAATTTGATCCTGAGGATGGTCCAGAGAATTCAGTGCCTCAAACTCAGAGGTGAATGTTTTCAGGCTATCAGCTGAACCTGATCCAGACCTGCTATACATGCCTACAGTTCGATCCACATGGTATGGAAGAGCTTCTTCCTGGCTGGTGCGTTCGGTGAAATCATCAAACTCTTTATTAACATCTTTTTGGATGGAGTCCACCACGGCCTTCATTGCTTCGGCACTCATGGTGCGACCGGTACGTGACCGGCTTTCAGGATTT
>CAYOLE010000034.1:0-20733 GCA_964404705.1 uncultured Rhodohalobacter sp.
TTTCGAAAAATTGAGATTTTAATAAAATTGTGTTGACTATGAATTGACTCATCCGATGACTCATACCCGCCATTTCATCATTGATACGTCAGTAGGTAAGAGCACTACTTCTTAAATGGCAACGCGTATTTGCCGGTGAAAACATACACTTGCATGAACTTCTGCTTTAAGGTGTAGCATCACAAGTTATGGCAGAATTCTCACCCACATATTTTAGAGTATGATGTTCGATTTTTATATCCTCTTCCCCGGTGTAAGGTTAACGCAGCTCCCGGAGAAATCATCGACAACCCGGCATTATTCAGTGATACCGGGTTTTGAAAATCACTCGCAACTTATATTAAATGGAGAAAAGATGAAGTATGCATTTATATTCTGCTTTATGATGTTTGTATGTACAGACATGCTAAAAGCCCAGATAAATACCTCAGACGACACACCCCTCAGGGTGATAGCAATTTTTGCACACCCCGATGATGCTGATTCCAAAATGGGCGGTACAGCTGCAATGATGGCAGAAATGGGACATGAGGTTAAATTTTTATCACTTACTAACGGTAATGCAGGTCATCATGAAAAGGGAGGTGGAATCCTTGCAAAAATAAGGCGTGATGAAGCCCGTAAAGCAGGCGAAAGACTCGGTATCTCAGAATATGAAGTGTTTGATAACCACGATGCGGAATTATTGCCAGAATTACATATCCGATTGGATGTGATACGGGCGATTCGCGACTGGAATGCCGATGTGGTTTTGGGTCTACGGCCGAACGATTATCACCCTGATCACAGAAATGCTGGAAAACTTGTGATAGATGCTTCCTATATGGTTATAGTTCCGAATGTAGCTCCTGACACCGAACCGGTGGCAAATAATCCAGTCTTTTTATACATGCAGGATGGGTTTACAAAACCAAATCCATTCAGTCATGATATTGTAGTTGGTATAGACAATAAGATAGATGTTAAACTGGAAGGGCTGGATGCTCACGAATCTCAAATGTATGAGTGGTTACCATGGACTGCAGGCCGCCTGGATGAAGTGCCGGAGGATGAGGATGAAAGACTTGTATGGCTGCGACAGCAATGGATAGATCGTGAAATATCTGAAGAACAACGAGAAGGACTCGAAAAATGGTATGGATCAGAACAGGCTGAACAGTTCAGACATGCAGAGTCATTCGAAATTGCTGAATATGGCAGATATCCAAATGAAGAAGAGATTAGAATGATTTTTCCAATGCTTGGAAACTAAAAATTATCGAATCCGAAGCACCAGGAGTGTTGTTTGGTCGATTTATCTTTAAAGGCGTAGTTATGAAGATTAACCCCTATGTTTACGAACCGGGATCCATCAATCTGGGAGGGTCTGTCAGTTATATGTTTTTATTATCAAAAATTTGAAAGAAAATTAAAAAGTTTTCGAAATGCTAATTCCTTAAAGATGTTGAGATTTCCGTGGCAGTAACAAATTATGTTGGAGTTTCGTGATCCGCAGTTCTGGAAAGCCGTCACTCTAATGAGTAAAACTTAAAGATGAAAATTTTAATATTTCTATCACTATTAATTTTATCATTTGGTTTGCCGGGCTGCTCCAATCTGGGGGGAGTATCGAATGGAGAGATGAGTGATGCAGCAGGTAATGTTCCAATAACAGTTCAGAATTCAGAACCGGGAGCCCCTGTTAAATTCGGAATACCTTTTCCCCAGGGTGAGCTTTTTTCCCCTGATCATGTTCGCGTTCTTAATGCAAATGGTGAGGAGATTGCCTCCCAGATTACCAAGGTTACAACCTGGGAACCTGCAGATCAAAGTATCAAGTGGCTGTGGGTATTCTTTTTTGCTGATGATTCGGAAGAATATCAGGTAGAATATGGCGAAAATGTTAGACAGTCTGTGTTTTCAGATCAAGCGATTGTGTTTAAAAATAATCAGCGAGAGCGGGGTTTTGCAGAAATAAACACGGGGCCTCTTTTATTAAGGGTTGATAAAGACGGCTCCGGATTTATTGACCGCGTGCAATATAATAGCGATCTGGATGGATTTGGTGAAGATCACATTATTGCTTCTGGTATTGAATCGCGTGGTTCATTTCTTGATCTTCTCGATGATGCAGGAATTGATACATCAAGGGCAGTTATACATCAGCATTTTATTGAGCGCGGGTCTGGCCCTATGCACGCCATTTTACGTATTGAAGGTGAATATGAATACGACCGGCCGGATCACGAAAACGCGCCCTTTGTAACTTATATTCATGCCTATTCCGGTAAGGCGTATGTAAAAGTGCTTCATACCATCACCTATACAGGAATACCTGATAAGAGTGAACCTTTGAATGGACATCAACATGGTGATATAGCAACTCAACCGGATCGGATTATTGATGAAGAAGCACGTTCACAAGACGATGGGTTAACGGAGCCAAAAGACCAAATTGCAAGCATGGGTTTGGGTTTACAATATCACATTGAAGGAGATAAGTCATTCAAAACTGCACTTGTTGATGGGAATTGGTGGGAAGATGGTGAAACCGATTATTTCGAACAAATTATAAATGGGGAAGACAAATTTTCTCTGTTTCAGAGCGGGCCTGATCCAACCCGAATTCCTCCGGTGGCGACGTCGGATAAAGATGAACGAATTGATGGATTTATCGCAAAAATTGAAAGCGGCAACGTTTTAAAAGAGGCTGAAAAAGCAGATGGCTGGATAACTTTGTCTGATGAAAAATGGGGCGTAAGCATGGGCATCAGAAATATGTTGGAAGAGTATCCCAACGAATTGACAGTAGATATCGATAATAACCAAATACATGCTTACACATGGTCGCCGAACGAAGAACCTATGAGCTTTGAAAGGGCAAATACAGAGTTCGAAGCTGGTATGGTGGGGAATTTTGCGCAGGGGATAACCAAAACTTCTGAACTGGTTTTGAGTTTCCATGATGGTAGTGAGAATAGTGAGAAAATCAGGGAAACCGTGTATCAAGTATTGAATCCTCCGGTGGCTCATGCAGGAGCCGACTGGTACAGCAACTCTGGTGTATACGGTATATTTGCCGGGATTGATCATGAATTTCAGGATCTGGAACATAGTATACAGTACAAATTAAAATGGATGCTGTTTAACCAGAATTGGGAGCCATGGTATGGTATGTTCGACTATGGTGATATTAAGAACTACTTTTTTAACTACAACTGGTTTCAGTGGGCAAACAATGAACCTGCAATAGACTTTCAGTGGTGGTTTAATTTTATGAGAAGTGGTGATAGCGACTATTATAATATGGCCAAAGCCATGAGCCGTCACACAATGGATGTGGATAACACTCATTGGCCACGGCCCAACAGGTACCGGGGGGATACCAACCGGTCACTCGACTGGTTTGAGCATGAGATGCAGGATGAAATATCACCGTATGTTGGCATGGGACGCCGGCACTCCATGCAACAGTGGACATCCAAACTTTCAGCGCATGTATGGGTACAGGGTTGGCTGGCATCTTATTATTTAGATGGATATCATCGCGGACTTGCTGTTGCACGACTCACGGGCGATTATTATGTACGAAGGATCTTTGGTGATCACGGACTTACGGGACGAAGACTCTATCTTTCGGTATGGAATCTGGCTGAGTTATACGATGCAACAAAAGACCAGGTGTACCGGAATGAATTGAACGACAGAGTTGACAGAATGCTTGCCTTACAGTCAATTCAGGGTGGACGAATGGTAATTGACCGATATGGATATGCACAGAATTATGTTTCGCACGGATTAAGTAAATACCTGCAGATGTTTGATCGAATTGATGTAAAACAAGCATTGGTTGATCATACCCGCAGTTTGTATAATGTGGGGCCGCTTGATCACGATATGGAATCCTATTTATCGAGTATACACCCATTAATTGTGGGTTATGATTTAACCGGGGAAGACAAATTTTTTATCGAAGCGTGTGAACGATCCCGTCATTTGTTAGTGGATGAAATGGATCGATCTTTTTCTGAGTACCAAACTCAGGGAGAGCTCGCTGATGCGATGGAGGAAGTAAGCAACTTGCCTTCTGCAGGAGAAGGCCCCACGTTCGGAGGGAAAAATCCCATCTGGACATTTTCGAATGGAATGAGAATCTATGGGTGGACTCATGCTTTTAATGTACCCTATCTTATCGATCGGCTAAATAATCGATCAGATTTAAGTGGCTTAAGTTGTGTGAGATAAAAAAATCAGCAGCTTTAATTTTCACTTCTTTAATTAGCCCAGCCGGGGATCACTCCCGGTTCGATGCCAAATACCCAGGCAAAGATCGTATAGCTGGCGATGGTTAGTATAACTGAGACAATTAAATTTAGCCATACCCCGGCTTTTGCCATTTGCGGAATATTAACTTTACCACTTCCATAGATAATAGCATTTGGAGGAGTTGCCACCGGTAACATAAAGGCACAGCTTGCTGCAATGGCTGCAGGGAGAATAAACAGCATGGGATCCTGGCCCATGCCAATTGCAGAGGAGGCGAGTATCGGCAGGAATGCCGCTGCAGTAGCTGTATTACTGGTTATTTCAGTGAGGAATACAATGATTAAAATAACCGACAGAATCAATAAGAGAAGTGGTAAAATATCGAGCCCGCTTACTGCTTCACCAATTGCTGTGGCTAAGCCAGAAGTAGTGATTCCCATTGCAAGACTTAAGCCTCCGCCAAAAAGGATTAATATTCCCCAGGGCAGTTCTTTTAAATCGTTCCAGGTAAGAAGTTTTTCGCCGGGCTTTTCTCCACTTGGAATCAGAAACAACACTACACCTGCAGAAATCGCGATTCCAGCATCGGATAAACCTGGAAAAAAATCAGTAAGTAATGGACGGAAAATCCAAAGGATAGCTGTACATGCAAACACAATAGCTACCCTGGTTTCCGGTTTGGTGATAATGCCAAGTTCTTTCAATTGACTGCTGATGACTTCTTTACCTCCCGGAAGTTCTTTCATTTTTAAAGGGTAAATAAAACGGCTGAGAACTATATACATAACAGGAAGCATGATGATCACCAAAGGAATTCCAACCAGGAGCCATTGTGCGAAGCTTATATCAATATTATAGTTCTCAAGCATAAAGCCGGCTAAAAGGGCGTTGGGAGGAGTGCCTATAAGCGTGCCGATACCGCCGATATTACAGGCATACGCAATAGCAAGTACCAAAACGAGCTCAAAGTTTGTGACAGGCGCGAAATTTTCATCGTTCTTTTTTTCAACAATATGAAGTACCGAAATAGCAATGGGTAACATCATCAGGGCAGTAGCGGTATTGCTTACCCACATACTCAGAAATGCAGAAGCAATGATAAAACCAATGATAATAGATGAAGGCTTTACACCCACAAAGTTGATGATCCGCAAAGCAATCCGTTTATGCAGATTCCAGTTTTGCATGGCAATGGCTATAATAAAACCACCCATAAACAGAAAAATCAGAGGATTAGCGTAAGGAGCAGTGGTTTCTCCTATAGGTGCAATGCCAAATATCGGAAAAAATACAATGGGCAGCAGAGCTGTAGCATAAATAGGGATAGCCTCTGCAATCCACCATGTTGCCATGAGTATTGCTACGGCTGATGTTTTCCAGGCAACATCATCAAGCCCCTCGGGAGTGGGAATGAAAAGAATGGCAACAAATAGTAAAAGTCCAAGATAGAATCCAAATTGTGAAGAATTCACAAAACGATGTGGCATAGCTCCGTTTTCAATTTTAACATCTGTTACTTAGTCACCGCTGATTACTGAAACCCTTATAGTAACAAAAAAATTAGATCATCGGGGGTGGGTTTTGTCCATTGTCCATCAAGCTGCCTTCATTTGTTGGATAAATAAATATTCTGCACGTCCCGTCGTGATAATATAAACTCAAAGTGTGTACTCTCAGAAGAAGATCAGATTCTATTTAATTGATACCATCTTATCTTATGTATTGAGGATTCTTTGGAGCCTGGAACTAACTTATCTGTTCTGCTGTCAATTTTTTTTAGCTCCGCTTTGTTGTATTTGTGAATGACACTGGAGATAAGCGTCTGATAGGGCACTCCCTCTTCCATAGCTTTCACCTGGATGTCACGATAGTCTTTTCCTTGAGTATTTGATGTAAAAAAACCGAACTATTCTCACCGTCCGGCTTTTTTGTAAAAGGTTTTCTTATAAAAAACAGGTAACACCTCTCAGCTAAACAGGAGAAATATTACTCAGGAATCAATCCGTAAATTCTAATGGATACCAACAATAGGGACAGGCGATGGAAAATCGCTCTAATGTCCGTGAACGTGTCCATTCCCATCACCGTCGGTTTCCATGATAGAGTGCCAGTCGAAGCGTTCATCATAGCCTTCGCGTTCCCACCAGAACGGCAGACGCTCGCGCGGATGGTTGCCAATTTCGTTTATGGTTTCAGCGTCGAAGAGGCGGCCGTTTACCATAGTATAAATAACATTCTCGGTGTCGTAGATATTCTCAAGCGGATTACCATCAATAACAATAAGATCTGCCAGTTTACCCGGTTCAAGAGAACCGATATGATCGCCCATTCCAATATAATTCGCACCGTTTATAGTGGCAACACGAAGTGCATCGTGGTTGCTCATGCCGCCCTGTGTAAACATCCAGGTTTCCCAGTGAGCCGCCAGGCCCTGAAGCTGACCGTGGGCGCCGATATTAACGGTAACTCCGCGGTCGTGCAGCTCTTTGGCGGCAGCGGCACTCTGAAAGTGTCCGTGTTCATACTCCTCTTCCGGCACCATGGTGCGATGGCGTGAGCGAGAATCGACTACACCGCGCGGCGTAAAGTTGAGCAGGCGATCTTTCTCCCATACGTTGGTATGCTGATACCAGTAGTATTCACCACTCATACTTCCATAGTTTACAACAAGGGTAGGTGTATATCCAACATCTGACTCTCCCCACAATGTTAATACATCATTGTAGAGCGGATAGATCGGTACGTTGTGTTCTATACCGGTGTGTCCATCCAGAATCATACTCATATTATGCGTGAAGGTAGATCCTCCTTCAGGCACTACATTCACACCCAATTCGCGGGCGGCTTCAAGAACCTGCTGGCGCTGATCACGGCGCGGCTGATTGTAGCTTTTTACGGAAGTGGCACCAAATGCCTGTGTTCTTCGGATTGCAGAACGTGCATCGTCCAGACTGTTGATAACAGTCTTCTGCACGTTTTCCGCACCGTAAAGTATTCTCCCTGTAGAGAAAATTCGCGGCCCGATCATATTACCTGTTCTGACCATTTCTGCCTGAGAGAATATCATTTCCGTGTTGGAAGATGGATCATGAGCTGTTGTGACACCATAGGCCAGATTAGCAAAATATTCCCACTGCTGATTTGGACTCAGTCCTTCACGGAAATTGCCGATATGAGCATGTGCATCCACCAGGCCGGGCATGATGGTTTTACCTTCTGCATTTTCTACATACGCACCCTCCGGTATGGAAATATCACCGCTTTCACCTATCGTTTCAATCCGGTTTTCGCGTACCACGATAGTTCCGTTGTCAATAACTTCGTCCCCATTCATCGTGATGATTCGCGCATTCGTAAAAGCCACAACTCCGGATGGAATGTCAGTTTCCAATTCCAGGCCGATGTCAATTCCATCATTTTCTCCCAGGGGCAATTCCTCCGTGGTTTCACTATTCAGAAAATCGAATGCTTCTTCCAGCTCAACCGTGAAATACTTTTCCCCAAGGGTCCAGTGCAGTTTTTCGCCATCGGCTGACCAATGGAGGTTGTAGCCGGCATCCCGGGCCACATGTGTTACAGGAATAGCAGTGGTGTTTGCACTCAGGTTAATATCAGAGCCTACCTGTGGCATGGGTGCGATATACACTTTGTAGAGCTCATGAAAAGCAATCCACTGGTTATCAGGGCTTGGCGTGAAACCAAGTGCATACTCTGAGCTGAAATGATGCTTCTCATCTTGCCCGTTCAGGTCAACGCTCCGAAAGTTAGTTCCGGTTTGGTAGAAAATACGATCTCCGGACGAGTTAAAGATAGGTGTGCTCCCACTATCGCGGATCTTTGTTTGTTCACCGCCTTCTGCAGGAATTAAATAGATACCTGCATTTTGTGTATAAGCATGGCCCTGGTGGTTATTGCCCGATTCACGGCGATAGATTATGGTTTCACCATCAGGAGAAAAAGAAGGTTCTCGGTAGATCCCTCTCTCTGTAGTAACCTTTTGAGGACTTGCACTGCTTTGGTTTAATTCCAGTGTTTGGATAGATCCGAGTTCCTCATCACTCCAGGTTACCCAGGCGAGCGTCTGTCCATCTGCAGAGAACGACGGTTCAAACTCCAGGTTAGCTGCATCTGTTAGCCGTTCAGGTGATCCGTCAGGCAGATCTTTCTTCCACAGGTATCCTGCTGCGTTAAATATAAGTGTAGTTCCATCAGGAGAGGTTATAGCATGACGAATGGCTTTTGATGTAAACGTATCGGGAGCGGGATCAAATTCAAAATGAACGACATCAGCAAGCTGATGATTCGCCTGTACAGTAAACGGAATCTCTTCCACATCAAGAGTAGATACATTCAATTTATGAATTCCGCCCTGAGCCCAGAATACCAGGTGTTCGCCATCAGGTGTCCAGCTTATATTAGTATATGGGCCAAAAATTGCCCATGCCTGCTGCTGATCATAGCTCATATTATCATATACAGGCCGTTCTATTCCGGATTCGAGATCACGTATATAGAGTACCGATTTTGTCCGTACCCGTTTGATAAAAGCCATACTTTCACCATCCGGTGAGATAGTGGGAGAGATTGCACCACCGGGTCCGCCGGTAATTCGTTCAATTTCACCTTCCTGGCGATCGTATCTGTTAATTACATATATCTGGCTGTTAGGGTCTTTATTATACTGGAATGAACCACCTGGATATACATCCTGACTATAATACACATAGCGACCATCAGGAGATACAAATGGCTGACCTTTATCCTGCTGATCATTCGGACGCTCGGTAAACTGAATACCGGAGCCACCGGTAATGTGATACATCCAGATTTCGCCAGCCCCAAGTGAGCGTGCTGAGGTGAAGTGTTTCCGGGCCACCAAATAATTACCATCGGGGGTCCAGAATGCATTATTCAGCAGCCGGAAATCTTCATCGGTGACCTGGCGGGCATCCGATCCATCACGGTTCATCGTCCATATATTGTCGCCTCCGCCGGCATCGCTGGTAAATGAAATTTTTGATCCATCCGGACTGAACCGCGGTTGAATTTCGTAAGCGAGGCTTTCACGAAGAACCGTAGCATTGCCGCCATCAATTGGCATTATATAAATGTTACCAAGCAGATCGAAAACAATTTCCTCGCCATCGGGGCTTACATCGACGTTCATCCAGGTGCCCTCGGTAGTTTCAAAGCTTATGTCGGTAGATTCGGCCCGATGCTGGGTGACATCCCAATCATCATTTTCATCATCCTGTTGGTTATTGTCGTTATTCTGTGCAATTAAACTGCTCGTAAAAAACAGAGTGAAAAGTATCAGATATGGCAAACGTTTCATGTATGTCACTTTGGTTAAATTCAATGAGTTTGATGTTACTAAAAGTTCAAGAGAATCGTGAAGTCTATTTATAAGAAGTTTTTTAGGAGATGAATCTAAGGGGTATATAGACAGCTGAGTCATTTATTCAACATGGAACAATTCTCCACATTTTTTGTTATATCTAATGGAATAAGTAATAAAGACTTAGTAAAATCAGAAATGGTATATGGTATGGTCCAAAGCGAAATTGGGATTACAGCATTATGCTTTATATACATATACGGATTTCAATTTTACATTAACACGGAAATATTGTGAAAGCAGGTTTACAAGCCTTTTAAAGAATAAAATCTTTTGTTAAACCGTTATTTTTAGCATATAAAACAAAAAAATTGATTCCATTCTTCCATTCAGAGACTGTAAATAAAATATAAATTATAAAACTATGAAATCTTTACTCCTCACTGTTGCAACATTATTAATTATCCCGTTAGCATCTGAAGCACAAGCACAAGAAGAACCTCCTCATGGGATGAATGAGTTGCAGGCATATTCGGTATTTGTGGATGCTTACAGAAGCGATGACTATGAGTTGGCTTTACAGTACGGTGAATGGATGATAGAAGCCGCACCGCGTAACCTGGAAGGTTATGACGGATTTTCTCTTGAACGCCATTTTTCTCGAATGTTTAATGTATATATGGCTATTGCAGAAGAAGAAAGTGACCCAACGGTAAAATCTGAACAATTGGAAAAGGCTGAAGAAACATTAAATACCGTATTTGATACTTTTACAGAGGATGAGATTGATTATTATGAATGGTATCTGAAACAAGGAAGATTTTATCATGAGAACCACGAAAATATCGATGCATCAATGGATGATGCAGTAGAAAGCTATCAAAAACTGTACGAAATTGACAGCGAGCGTTTTGCAGAAGAGGGAGACGGGTTCTTTGCACGGGTTGTTCTAAGAGAACTTGCGGATAACGGAGAACGTGAGGAAGCATTAGCGATGATTGAACAGCTTGAACCTTATGCAGGGCCGGAACTTCAGGATACAATTACTGAAGTAAGAGAGGGCTTCTTTGAGAATCCGGAGGAGAGAATAGAATTTATTGAGTCTCGTCTTGCAGATGCAGAAGGGGAAGAGCGAGAAGAGATGTTGTTAAGTCTCGTGGAGCTATACGATGAAACCGGACAAAGTGATAAAGCAACAGAAACAGCCCTTGAATTATATGAAATTAACCAAAACTTCGACAATACAAGAGCTGTAGCGGATATACATCTTTCAGAAGGTAACTATAGCGAAGCAATCACTTACCTCGAAGAAGCTATGGAACTTGCTGATAGTGAAGAGCAGCAAAAAGAGATAGCCCTTGAAATTTCCGAATCTTACCAGCAGCTTGATCAGTTTGAGCAGGCAAGAAATTATGCCAATCAGGCACTGGAAATTGATAGCAACTATGGCGAAGCTTACATGCGAATTGCATCGATCTACGCTGGTACAATCTCCGATTGCACCGGTGGAGGTACACTCGAGAGGGAAGACCGGGCCGTATACTGGCTGGTAGTCGATTACCTCGAACAAGCCAAGCAAGCTGATTCATCCCTTGCGTCAAACGCAGATAGCAGAGCTGAATCATACCAGGGTGCGATGCCAAGCTCCGAAGATAAATTTTTCAGCGGATGGGAAACTGGTGATAGTTTTGAAATAGACGGCGATTTGAGCCCATGTTACAGCTGGATAAATGAAACAACCACGGTAAGATAAAAGTTAGCGAATGCAATAAGCTGCTAATATTCTGAGCACTCTCGATAAGGGCACTCCCGGTTTATTTCGGGGTGCCTTTTTTAGTAAAATCAAGATTAGTAGATCCTTTTAGATTTCAAATGATACTTGTTTTATCCGGCCCTCAGAGGAAATCAATATAGTTTTCAATATTATGTTTTTCCTGTTTCATTTAGTATTGTTGGTTTTTCCAGAGTTGCAGAACTGCCAACATTACCTTGTGAGATCCTCGGATGCTTGATATTCAAAAGCGACTTTCAAATTCTTTTTATGCCCTTCTTGCATTGCCCTCCACGGCGATGGGGTTTGCGCTTTCGGTCCAGATTGCAGCCTTAAGCTGGCTTCTTACTTACCAGTACGGGCTTGAAATTACGGATATCGGGCTGGTGTGGGCCACAGGACCGATTGCAGGAATCCTGGGACAGGTGATTATCGGGATCATCAGCGATAACGTGTGGGTCTGGAACGGCCGACGCCGTATATTTATCGTGATTGGAGGAACTCTTGCGTCACTGATGTTGCTGGCACTGCCAAATCTTGGTGTGATCCAGGCTGGTCTCGGTCTGGAAGCAATTCTCGGCATTGCCATCCTGATCTCCATGGTGCTTGATCTTTCTATCAATGTCTCATTTAATCCTACACGTTCAATCATTGCAGATGTGACACCCGAAGGCCGTGAACGCACCAAGGGCTACACCTGGATGCAAACCATTTCAGGGACGTTCGGCGTGCTCTCCTATTTTATCGGCGCTGTATTTGGCAATATTCCGTTGATCTATTTTGGTGTGATTCTCGTGTTTGTCTTTTCTGTGATCCCGCCGCTTTTTATCAGAGAGCCAAAATACCTGGGGCGGTACGGCGAAGATGAGGAGCAGATAGCAAAAGATGTAGCCGAGAAGTCTGAAGTGCCGGGAAGCGTTAACGATGCATCACTGATTGAGATACTGAAAGGAATACGGCCGCTTTGGGGATTCCTGATATACGGAATATACGCTATTGTAAAACGTTTGAGCGGATTGGAGTTTCCCGGCTACTATTTTGAGATCTTTGCGCTGGTTGTGTCGATCTACCTGATCGGGGAAGCTTTAATTAAATCAGAAGAAGGCAAAACAAAAGAAGAGGCGGGGAAAATTGGCTTTCAGAAAGTACTTGCTGCACACTCTTTTTCCTGGATAGGTGTACAAAGTATGTTCATTTATTTTTTTGCATTCGTGGATTTCCAGATGCCGGGTCTGACCAACGAAGAGGTTGGCACCGTGGTAAACTGGAGTTTCTTTTCTCTGAACCTGATCGCGGCAATCATACCGGTGCTGGCGCTTGAACCGCTGGCCAACAGATTTGGGCGCGTAAAAATCCACGCCATAGCTCTCGGTATCATGTCATTCGGTTACGCCACAATCATTTTTATGGGTGATTCGCCGTATGTTCTTTATATACTGATGATGATAGTGGGAATCGGCTGGGCGTCGATTATCAGCCTGCCGTTTGCGATTATGTCACAAAAAATCGCTCAAAACCAGATGGGTCTCTATATGGGGCTCTTTAATCTCTCGGTGGTTCTGCCTCAGCTCGTCTCCAGTTTCGCAATCGGGGATATCGTCAGCACGGTGGAGAGTAAAAATGTACTGATGATCGTCTGCTCACTTACCGTGGCGTTTTCATGTATCGCCTGGTTTCTCGTGAAAGAACCTGTTGATGAACAGACCGAAAACCCGGTTCTGCTTGATCAGGAGATAGAGCAGAAGGCCGGTAAGAAATAAGCGAATTACCTCTTACGGTTGATTGAGTAGCTTTTCAAACCAGATTACAACCTGCAACTTTACTATACGGCCGGTAATCTGCAACTGATACCATTTGCGAATAGTTTAAACCGTTGCCCCGCCGCAGCTGCTTCCCATTCCAGCCGTGCATCCGTAGCAGTGCTGGTTCACGATAATTTCCCGGTTGTTAAGCTTCTCCTCGTCCCACTCTTTGATGTGATCCGGAGCACCGTGATTGGTTTTCAACTGCAGCATCTGGTTAAAGTCGCAATCGTAGAGCGATCCGTCCCAGCCGATGGAGATCGTGTTTCTACACATTACACCCTGCGCAGCTCCGGGATTAAACGCAGTGATCAGCTTCTCCATATAATCTTCAAGGTTGCCGCTTCGTACAAGAAAATTCAGGTAACGGCTGATCGGCAGGTTGGTAATAGTGTAGAGGTCGTTGAACACAATGCCGTGTTCTTCTCCGAGACGTTTTTTGTAGTCTTTCTCAAGGGAAGACTGATCAGGCGGCAGAAAGGCCCCAACGGGATTGTAGACCAGGTTCAATCTGAGTATCTCATCGAGGCCATATCCGATATTGTTTAATAGTTTCAGCACTTTTACAGATTTGTCGTATGTGCCTTTGCCGCGCTGGTTATCCGTTCTGCGCTTGCTATAAAACGGCAGCGAGCACGTGATCTCCACGCCCCGTTCGGCCATAAAACGGGGCAGATCTTCAAACTTTCGCGTGTCCAGGATGGTCAGATTTGATCGAACAATGATATGCTTGCCCAGTTTTGAAACCTCATCCACAAACCAGCGGAAGTGTGGATTCATCTCCGGGGCGCCGCCGGTGAGGTCCACTGTTTCTATGGTAGATTTTTTCAGTGCGTCCAGACAATACTGCAGAGTTTCTCTGGTCATGATCTCTTTGCGGTCCGGCCCCGCATCTACATGACAGTGTTTGCATGTCATGTTGCACATATAGCCTACATTGATCTGAAAAATTTCGATACCTGTCGGCTTCAGCGGAAACAGGTCGATCTCTTTGAGCTTCTTCTCAAACTTGTCCAGACGCTTTACTTTTTCAGTATGATTGTTCATCACATCGATCTGGCGATCCGGGTGGGATAGCGAATGTTGCTGTGCAATAAGAGATTTCATGTGTGGGTAAAAACTAAAAGTAAAAAGTAATAAGGGAGATATCGAGATATAAGACGTAAGACATGAGATGTGAGACGGGGAGAATTCTCACATCTCACGTCTCATGACTCCTGTCTCCTGGGTCCTACATACTCAACTTATCCACTTTATTCATCATTTGCACACCATGAACCAGGGATGCCCCGCCGCGGATGGCCGTTGCCACATGAACGGCTTCCATCATCTGCTCTTCGGAATATCCTTTTTCAAGGCTGTCTTCTGTGTAGGCATCGATACAATAAGGACATTGAACGGCATGGGATACGGCCAGCGCAATTAGCGATTTCTCCTTTGCCGATAAAGCACTGTCAGCAAATACGGTATTGTAGTAGTCGAAGAATTTGTCGGCCAGCTCTTTTTGAAATTCGCCTACGTCGCCAAATTTTTTCAGATCCTCGGGATTATAATAGGTCTTGTCCATGAAGTGAAATTTTTAAATGGTAATTCTAATGATAATGATAATGCAATGGGTATGATAAATCGTATTGTTCTATCACTACTAACATAGAGTGTTATACTGATGAATGACAGACCCGATCTCTAACAAAAGGATAAAATATCAGTTATCCGATCTCAAAGCAGAACAATTCAATAAATTTGTTCAAAATAGTTGAATCGATACCTGAATCTCTTATTTTCCCTTTCAGAATTTATAGACGTTTAATCAATGAACAACTAACGTGGCAGAAGAAAAAAAAGAGTCTACCGAAAGTGAAGAAGTTCCCGAATCGGCAGGAAGCGGTACATTTTTCGATAAGTTTTTAAATGTAATCGAAACCGCCGGTAACAAACTTCCGGATCCCGCAATGCTATTCTTTTGGCTTTTGGTGATCGTCTGGATCTTTTCCGCAGTACTTTCCCCGTTTGATTTCGGGGAGATCGATCCGCGTACAGGCGAGGAGCTCTTGGTTCAAAACCAGCTCACCGGTGAGAGTCTTGCGGATTTTCTGGCCAATATGATTCAGACTTTTGTTCTGTTTGCTCCTCTTGGTATTGTGTTGGTGGCAATGTTGGGTGTGGGCGTGGCCGAGCACTCCGGTTGGATCGATGCGGGGCTGAAGAAGTTGCTTGGTTTCACACCAAAGTCCTTTTTAACCCCGATGCTGATTCTAATAGCAATTGTAAGCCATACCGCTGCTGATGCTGGTTATGTGCTGGTGATTCCGCTGGGTGGTGTGATATTTTACGCAGCCGGCAGGCATCCGCTTGCTGGTATTGCCGCGGCATTTGCCGGGGTGAGCGGCGGATTTTCTGCCAATTTTATTCCATCAGCGATCGATCCGCTCCTGATGAGCTTTACACTGGAGGCGGCCCGAATTCTGGATCCGGCTATTGAACTGAATCCCCTGAATAACATTTACTTTACTGCAGCTTCCTGTTTGCTGATTGTTTTGGTAGGATGGTACATTACCGACAAGATTGTGGAACCGCGCCTTAAGGGTATTGAGGTGGATGGTGATGAGGATGAGATGCCGAAATTAGAAGAGGTTTCTGCGAAAGAAAGTCGCGCGTTCTGGTTCGGATTTATCGCTATGGTGCTGGGTATTATCGGGCTTTTTATCTGGGCGTGGCCGGAAGGGTCAGCTCTCCGCGACCCCGAATGGAACAATCCCGAAGTGAGTTCTCTCTTTTCGTTCCAGGCGCCATTGATGCAGGCAATTGTTCCTTTGATTTTCGTATTACTGCTGATACCGGGACTGGTATACGGCTATGCATCGGGCAAATACGAGAGTTCGAAAGATATGATCGACAACATGACCAAAGCAATGGAAAGTATGGGATATTATGTTGTGATGGCCTTTTTCTGTGCTCTTTTCATCGACGCTTTTAACCAGTCGAACGTGGGACTACTGATCGCCGTGAAAGGAGCGAACTTCCTGGAGGCACTTGCACTGCCTGGGCAGATTACCATAGTCGGGATTATAATTCTCAGTGCCTTTGTCAATATGCTGGTTGGGTCGGCATCCGCCAAGTGGGCACTCATCGCACCCATTTTTGTACCGATGCTGATGCAGCTCGGAATCTCCCCCGATCTCACGCAGGCTGCCTACAGGGTAGGCGATTCTGTCTCAAACATTATCACTCCGCTGCTGCCCTACTTCCCGCTTGTGGTGGTCTTTTGCCAGCGATATGTAAAAAACACAGGTATCGGAACATTGATCTCCATGATGATTCCCTACTCCATTGTGTTTGGAATAGCATGGACCATTTTCCTGCTGATTTATTGGTGGCTCGGAATACCGCTGAGTTTTGAAGCGAACTATGTATATCCGGCGCCGTAGGGTTGAAGATCCGAGACATAAGATGATATGGAATATGGATGGACAAGACAGGTCTGTCGACTCCGAGCAGCTCAGGTAGCTGATCTGAGAAGCCCACATTACGGAAGCATGAAAAAAGAGTATTGGAATGATGTTAATTGAAGGTAGATGTTGGTTTGAATAATAGAACAGATTCTATAGTAAATTTAAATTCGTGGGTCAGAGACACCATATTACATATTTCCTCCTTCCAACCCATCAGCCAACAACCGCAGCAGACATGTTCAATTGACGAATTCTTATAATTTATATAAGAATCTAAATTATTATGTCTATTAAATACATTAAAGAGTTTAGAGCCGCCAAAACTATGTTTGAAAATTTGGCTAAAGAATCGGAGTGAAAAGAGATAGTTTTTCAATTTTTTATTATATGTTGGGTAAAAATCTGGTAATCAAATATTAAAACCATGAGATATTTCCTGATAGTGTGTCTAAGCCTGGTTGTGATTGGCTCCAATCAAAATCCTCAGGAGGAACCTGCTTCTGTATTAAAGGATGCTTTCGAAGGTGCGTTTTTAATTGGAACAGCAGTAAACGAGGATATTGTATCCGGCAATGATTCGGAAGCGCAAAATATAGTCCTTGAACATTTTAATACCATTACGGCGGAAAATGTGTTAAAAGCGGGCCCGCTGCAACCAGAACCCGGAGTATATGATTTTAGTGCGGCAGATGAATTTGTTGAATTCGGTGAACGGCACGACATGTTTATTGTGGGCCATACGCTGGTGTGGCATAATCAGGTACCTGACTGGTTCTTCGTGGATGAGAATGGAAATCCAAATACTCCGGAAGCCCAGATTGAACAGATGCAGAGTCATATTGAAGCCGTGGCCGGACGATATGCTGGCAGAATTGATGCATGGGATGTTGTGAACGAAGTGATTGCCGAAGATGGTTCCTACCGGCCCACCACCTGGGTGAACAGCGTTGGTGATGGGGATGAGATGGTAAAGAACGCGTTCAGGCTGGCGGAGGAGTATGCTCCCGGCGCTGAGCTGTATTATAACGACTTTAATGCCTGGAGGCCCGAAAAAAGAGATGGTATCATGCGGCTTGTCCGGATGCTGCAGGACGAGGGAATCCGGATTGACGGCGTGGGAATACAGGGACACTGGGGACTCAACTATCCTAAAAAAGAATATATTGAAGCTGCCATCGATTCATTTTCCACACTGGGAGTAAAAGTAATGGTATCGGAACTGGATATTGATGTGCTTCCATTAACCAGGGAAGCCCAGATAATAGGTACTGCATTTACACACTCGCAATTTCAGCTGGAGGAATTCCAGGAGTACCTGAACCCGTATGCCGACGGACTGCCTGATGAGGTTCAGCAGCAGCTTACGGATCGTTACGAAGAGTTATTCCGGATTTTTTACGACAGACGTGATAAAATTGACCGTGTGACACTATGGGGAGTGCATGATGAGATGTCATGGAAAAATGACTATAATGTGCCCGGTCGGACAAATTATCCACTGCTATTTGATCGTGATTACCAGCCAAAACCTGCAGTTGACGCTATCCTGAGAATTCCTGAATGAAAAATAATGATAAACCTTGGGACTGAGATTAAAAAACATGCTGCAAGTGAAGTCAATTATTGAGACAAGATATCGGTTCTGTATTCTTATGCTGCTGCTTTGTGCCGGGATGGCCGCCTGCAACTTGGCACAATCAGACCGGGCTGCTGCATCTGATGATTCATGGATTTCTACCTGGAGTACGGCATTGCAACTGGTGGAACCACACAATATGCCACCGGAACCGGGACTCAGCGGTAACACCATCCGCCAGGTAGTGCGCGTAACACTTGGCGGCGATCAGGCTCGATTATCCATTTCCAATGAATTTGGCACAGAACCTGCCTCTATTCACGCTGTTCATGTTGCCGGCTCAGAAGGAGGCAATAAAATTGACTCAGAAACAGATGTTTCTCTCACTTTTGATGGATCACCTTCAGTTTCGATAGAGCCGGGAAACCGCATAGTATCAGATCCATTTTCCATGAATCTGGAGCCGCTTTCCACGGTGGCAATCACGATGTATATCGACAGTGTGGGCTCAGACTTGACGGGACATCCTGGCTCCAGAACCACCTCTTTTATCAGTCCGGGAAATGCGGTTACAGATGAGGAGTTTGCAGATGAAGCCCGGGCCGAACGCTGGTATCTTATCGATGCTATAGATGTAATTGCACCGGATTCTTCTGCTGCGGTGGTTATCCTGGGAGATTCCATCACAGATGGCCGGGGATCGGGTACAGACAAACAGAACCGCTGGCCAGATGTACTTGCAGACCGCCTCCAGGCACATGACGCGACTAAACATATTGCTGTTTTGAATCAGGGAATAGGCGGAAACTGTGTGTTGAGGAGTTGCCTTGGACCTGCAGCAATCGACCGTTTTGAGCGGGATGTGCTTAAGCAGCCAGGTGCGCGCTGGGTCATCATTCTGGAAGGGATTAATGATATAGGATCTATACAGGATGCGGATCATGCAGATGAAATAGTTAATGATCTGATTGAAGCTTATACAGACATGACCCACCGCGCGAAGGAGAATGATTTGAAAGTGTATGGTGCTACGCTACTGCCATTCAGGGAATCGTTTTATGATCAACCGGAACGGGAACGAGCCAGGCAAGCTGTCAATGAATGGATACGTACAAGTGATACATTTGATGCGGTGATTGACCTGGACAAGGCGCTGGAAGATCCTCAAAATCCGGGTCATTTGCTTCCCGCAGCGGATACCGGTGATCACTTACATCCCAATGAGACAGGTTATCGCATGATTGCAGAGACAATTGATCTGAGCTTATTTTATGAGTAGAAGGCACAAAAACTCTCCCAATACGCTAACAGGAATCCCGCAAAGACGCGGGCTGCGCTGTCAGGTTTTTAGGTATTCAGCTCCTTAACAGCCAGTAACTTTTCCACCTGCGCTCCCATCTCATCAGTACCGATAAGCTGTTCACCATCAGAAGCGGAGAAAATATCTCCGGAGCGGTAGCCATTGGCCAGCACACGATCAATGGCCGTTTCGATCTGATCAGCGGCTTTGGCAAGGTCCAGCGAGTAGCGGCAGAGCATGGCTGCGGAGGCGATAGCGGCCAGGGGATTGGCCTTGTTTTGGCCCGCAATATCGGGTGCCGAGCCGTGAACCGGCTCATAAAGGCCGGTTTTATCCCCAATACTGGCCGAGGGCAGCATGCCGATCGATCCCGTAAGCATGGAGGCTTCATCACTTAAAATATCTCCGAACAGGTTGCCGGTCAGGATCACATCAAACTGCCCCGGGTTGCGAACAAGCTGCATCGCACAGTTGTCTACCAGCATATGGCTGAGCTCGACATCCGGATAGTCAGACGCCAGTTCAGAAACAGTTTTTCTCCAAAGGCGGGAAGTATCCAGTATATTTGATTTATCCACTGAACAGACATGTCCGTTTCGCTTTCGTGCGGCCTCAAACGCCTGACGTGCGACCCGTTCGATCTCCGAGCGGGAGTATACCATGGAGTCGGTCGCAACTACGTCACCATCAATCTCTTTCGTGTGGCGAGGCTGACCAAAATAGATGCCTCCGGTCAGTTCGCGAACGATCAGAATATCCGTTCCTTCCAATATTTCCGGTTTGAGCGATGAAGATGCCATCAGCGCAGGGTAGATTTTGATCGGGCGCAGATTAGTGTACGTGCCGAGTGTTTTACGAAGTTTCAGCAGGGCTGCTTCCGGGCGGTGCTGTTTTGGGAGGTTATCATACTGCGGACCACCGACAGCTCCCAGGAGTACCGCATCGGAATTTAGACAAGCCTCCAGTGTTTTATCCGTAACCGGCTCACCGGTTTCATCATAGCTGCATCCGCCAAACAGATAGTTTTCTGTTTCAATCTCAACATCATGAGCTTCACATGCCCTCTTTAAAACCTCCACTGCAACGGATGTAACTTCTGTTCCAATTCCATCACCGGGGAGTACCGCAATTCGTTTTTTGGTCATTTTATGAGTTTTATGTTCGATATATTGGAAATTTGGTGCATTTAATCCCCTCCCCGAAATAATCGGGGCCAGGTTTGGCTCGAGCGATGGGTGTGTTAATGGTG
>CAYOLE010000035.1:0-20571 GCA_964404705.1 uncultured Rhodohalobacter sp.
ACTTGAAGGGTTGGCAAATCTATTGAAGGAAGGGTATATTCCACCGACAGAATTTAATAAACACAATAATTAAATCAGATATAGATGAGTGTATTAGTAGGTAAAAATACCCGCCTCGTTGTTCAGGGATTTACCGGTAGCGAAGGCACCTTTCATGCGGAACAGATGATTGAGTATGGAACAAATGTTGTGGGTGGTGTAACTCCGGGCAAAGGTGGTCAAAAACATTTAGGACTGCCGGTATTTAATACAGTTGCTGACGCTGTTAAAGAGGTTCAGGCCAATACCTCTGTAATTTTTGTACCTCCTCCATTTGCGGGTGATGCCATTACCGAAGCCGCTTTTGCAGGCATAAAAGTGATAATTTGTATCACAGAAGGCATTCCTGTATCCGATATGATTATTGCGAAACAGATTGTGGAAAGCCACGGCGCAACATTGATCGGTCCAAATTGTCCGGGAGTCATTACACCAGGCGAAGCAAAAATCGGTATCATGCCGGCAATGATTTTTGAACCCGGCAACGTAGGTTTGATCTCCCGGTCTGGAACTTTGACCTACGAAGCTGTTGATCAGCTGACCAAAGCTGGTTTTGGCCAGAGTACGGCAATCGGCATTGGCGGTGATCCTGTAATAGGAACAACGCACCTCGATGCCGTTAAGCTGTTTCAGAATGATCCCGATACAGAAGCAATTGTACTGATCGGTGAAATTGGGGGAACAGCAGAAGAAGAAGCGGCCGCTTATATCAAGGATAATGTAGACAAACCTGTATTTGCATTTATAGCCGGCAGCACAGCGCCTCCCGGAAGGCGCATGGGTCATGCAGGGGCTATCATCTCAGGCGGCAAAGGAACAGCTCAGGACAAGAAAAAAGCTCTTCGTGAAGCCGGGATCACGGTTGTCGACAGCCCAGCTGAAATTGGAGCCACTCTTAAAGATCTGCTGTAAATTTTTACGTATTCGGTTGACAGCCAAAAAAAACCATCCCTGCAAGTTGCGGAGATGGTTTTTTCATTTATACAAATTCGGGATGGAGTTAATCAGGTAGCTTTATTCTAATTGATAGTAAATCTGATAGTACCCATCACCTGAAGCAAGTCGGCAGTACGAAAGGCGTCTTCCGACCGGTTAGCTACAACAGATGGTGGCTCATCCGGCAGCGGCGAATAATCATACTCTGAATAAGTATATACCGCTGATTCTTCCTCCCATCTCATATAGAGCGCACCAATTTCAAATGATGAATTGCCTGTGAGTGCAAATCCCATACCTGCAGAGTACAGATGGCGGTCGTCTATCCCGTTTCTGAATCGTGAAGGCAGAAGTCCATATCCGCCCCTTAAGGTAAACGCAGGTGTGATCTCGACAGATGCTCCGCCTCTCAAGTTCCAGATATCTTTAAACTCTTCGCTTATAAACTCATTTTCCGCAATCTGATCTTCAAAAAGAGCATTATCATCGAAATCTATCTCCACCTTGGAATAATCCACATATTCTGCTGAAAATGAGAGCGATAAACCGCCAAGATCCTCAAGCGCGAGGCCTATATTCGCCCTGGACGGATGCCTTACACTAAAAGAAAACTGGCCGTCATCAGAATCATCAAATGTGACACCATTATTGAATGTGGAACGAATGTTGGCATCAAAGGTCTCATCAATAGAAATTCGTGTTGGCAGGGTATAACTGCCCCCGATGTTCAGGTTAGGAGTTATTTTATAAAGAGCGCCAACCCTTGCCCTGAACCCGCTATACCGGCTGCGTACTTCATCAGACAGAATGATGTTATCAATATCTGTATCGGGTTCACCATCGTCGTTTGAATCGATCATTTGACCGTCATAGTCATTAAATTCATCGACTTCCTGGAAAATACGCTCGTAATTAGATCGTCCGGCCAGCAGTCCCACACTTGCTCCAACCATCAGGTTCGGCTGAAATTCTGTTGCTATAAAACCGGAGTATTCACCCCCCGATCCCGTCTGGGTAATTTCGCCCTGTTGTCTTATGCCCAGAAAATCTCCAGCCTGATCAAATCCTATTCTGAAAATAGATTCGTCCCAGTCTTCAAATTCATCACCGTAATCGATGGCATATGTATTAAAAGCAATATCCGCATAGGTATTGCCGGGAGTTTTAAACTGATCGGTTATGGTGCTTCTCTCATTTCTGGCATTAAAGCCCATGGCCCTGTTACCTGCACTATGCTGGTTGTAACCAGCTCCAACTACCAGACTCCCCTGTGTTGTGGGAAATGAATAAATAAACCCGATGTTAGATAAATTGAATCTTTCATCATTTTGAGAGAGTGTATTGCCAAGAAAATTCACTTCTTCGCGAACAGTATTATAGGTTAAGCCAAACTCTCCAAAACTTGTTTCAAAAAGAGCGGCACTGGCAGGATTATCCAGGAAAGATCCAAATCCTGAGGCAAAAGCGGTACCCGGCATAATACCTGTTACCGGATGTATGATTTCCCGCTGATCACCAAAATTGACAGCCTGGTTACTGTATAAAAGCGGATCATTTGTGTTTTGTGCCTGCACCTGGGTCCCTATGGCGAAGCATAATACGATCAGGGCAAAAAATCGTTTTGGGGTAGACATAATTTTCCCGTAAAAGTTAGCGGTTTAATCTTGATAAATAACAGAGAGAGTTCTCCTTATTTATTGCGGTTGTTTAGTTAGAAGATCTGCTCCGGGTTGCACTTCCGGATCTGGAGCTGGAGCTTCGGGTTCGTTTAACAGACGTTCCCTGATTGCTTCGACTCGAGGAAGTTCGTACTGTTCCTGAAGATGAATTATTTCTGGATGACCGGTTGCTCACCTGGCTTGATGCAGCAGAACTTCCAATCTTAAGAGCACGGCTAACCGCACTTTTGATCCTGTTTGAGCGGCTGCTTTTTACCGAATTTCGAACTACCGATTGTACGTTTCCTACTGATGAGCTGCTTGAATTTCTCTGTACAGATAACGTACGGTTTTGAACGTCCGAAGCTGAGGGGCCACTTCGCGTAATGGCAGTAGCTGACCGGGTAGTAATTCCGGTGCTTGTAGCCGTTCTGGTTTCACTGTTTTTACTTCTGATTGTGCTTACAGGTTCATTAGAATCATTTTTCCGTTGCCTGGCATTGCTGTTGCCTGATGATCTGTTATTATTACTTCGCTGAACATTTCCACTGCTGCTTCGATTATTACCTGACGAGCGATTTACACTACCACTGGAGCGGTTATTATTATTTGCAGATCGGTTTACATTTCCACTGGAGCGGTTATTATTATTTGACCGACGTTGTACATTGCCGCTGCTGCGATTGTTGGTCGTAGAACGATTTACATTTCCTCTGTTGGTGCTTGAACCCGTTGAGCGATTGCGAACATTACCTGAAGATGTTCTCGAACGAACAGTTCCGGTACGCCCCTCTACTCTTGTTCGCGTGGTTGCGCGATCTACCTGGCGGCTTCGTACATCTGATCGAATATGGGTCCTCGCATTTGTTCTGCGGGTTTGTACATTACTTCTGTCGACCTCACCCCTGTTTCTGTTAGTAGCCTGTAAGCCGCCGGATCGCAGACCTGACGATCGAACCTTGTTGCTACGAACTGCCCGTGATGATGTGGAAGCGATATAGATGTAGTTGTGGCCATAATATCCATAATATGGACTGTATCCTCCGTAATAGTACCCGCCGGGATAGACAGTATAGAATGGAGACCAGGCATGGTAATAGCCATAATGAGGATATCCCCATCCAAAGGAAAAGGCCAGGCTATAGCGAAATCTTGGGTATCGATAATATATCGGGTATGGATAATAGGAGTAATGGTGCGGTGAATAATAAAAAGGATCGTGATGGTATCCGTAATAATTATTTATGACTGTTTTTCCTGATTTGTTAGAACCAAGAGTGGCACCTTGCTCATTGTACCAGTTCTGTGTTTCATAATCTTTGAAAAAATAGGATTCCGCATCTTCCCACCCATCTTCGTATCCCATCTCATAATCTTCAATGCTTTCGATCTGATCTTCTCTTTCAGGTCGTTCAGTTCGAACGGGCTGATCTTGTTGACGCTCGGGGGCTGTGGTGGTACGCTCCGTAGTGGTGGTGTATACCGGCTGTGTTCGATCAACCGTTTCCAGCTGCGTATAGCATCCTGTGGTAAGTACACCAGCAAGGGCTGCTATCAATAATGTTTTTAAAGTCATAGTATCCATATCTGCCACCGGGAATTAATTTGTGGTTTATTCCTCTTGATAGAAAATAACATAAACCAAACCCAAATAGTATCACATAAACATGCTAACAGCACATTCTTAATAGAACGTGGTATAACCGGGCCTGTTCACTGAGTATCAAAGAGATACATCAATCATTTAAAGTCTGAATGACATTTCAACATTTTTCATTCTATAACTCGGTGTAAACTTTAAACGTATCTCCATTTTTATAAAATCATATTTCACCACGAAGTGATTTCGCAATTACCTCAGCCTTAGAATTAACGTGTAATTTCTTATAAATATTTCGTATATGTGCCCGTACTGTATCAATCGATATATCAAACCTGTCAGCTATGAGTTTATAGCTAAGTCCATCCACCAGACCATTTACAATATCCTGTTCTCTTGGCGTGAGATCGCTTTCCGGCTTTTTCTTTTTCCCTGGATCATTAAAGTGCTGGATCACTTTTCTTGCAATCTGAGGGGACATTGGTGCCCCGCCTTCCACGAGATTCTCAATCGATTCTTTTATTTCAGGCAAGGAAGTGTGCTTCAACAGATAACCAGATGCGCCGGCCACCAGGGAATCGAATATTTTATGCGAATCATGATATATGGTAAGCATAATAATTTCAATTTCAGGGTATTTTTCCTTTATAATACCGATTCCTTCGATACCCGACATACCGGGAAGCTGAATGTCCATCAGCATAACATCTGGCTTTTCATGATCTTCAAGATAGTCAAGCATATCTTCTACAGAATCCATAGCTGCTTTACAGCTGAAAGAATCCTGCATATCGAGATATCTCTGGATGAGATCCCTGATTTTTGTGTTGTCTTCTACAATTCCAACTTTAATCATAATTACCTCTTGTTATAATTCACACTATTACTTAAATGCGTTTAACGGTTAATTTTATCCTGAACTCTTCAAGGTCTTCCAGACGCCTGAAGGTTCTTTTTGCCATTTATCTTACACATTACACGCGTCCTTTTACATGAACTGTAAATCCATTGCTATTATAAATGTTAACGTCAGCACCAATACGTTTAGATCTCAATTCAATATTTCGAAGACCCTGGCCGCTCTTTCGTTTCCCGTTCGTGCCGGTTCCGTTATCTTCAACCTTAAGCTCGTATGACCTGCCATCATAAACAAATGTAACATCTACTTTATCAGCATTTGAATGTTTGGCAATATTGTTGATTGATTCTTTGAAGATCAGATAAATATTTTCCTTCATATGTACCGGCAGACGGTCATCCATTTTCAAATCTTCAAAATGATAGTGCACATCGGGTACGCCGGATCTGAACACATGATTAACATAATCCTGCATCCGGTCGGTTACATCACCGGCAGTATCATTACGCGCGTCTATCGACCATACGATGTCGTCCAGGCTTGATACAATCTTTCTGCTTTGATCACCAAGCTGCTTTAACGTATCACGAAGATCGTCTGATACATTCCCCGCCCTGAGAAAATCTGTTTGAAGCGCGAGTTCGGTCAGTGATGATCCAACATCATCGTGGAGATCACTTGCTATCTGTACTCTCATCCGCTCAATATCTATCTGTTTCCTGGCTTTGAAATAGCGATAATAAAACATAATTAAGCCGATTACGACAATCACAATCAGCGCCAGGAACCACCATTGCTGCCAGACCGGATATTGAATATCAAAATTGAACGACGCTTCTTCAACGCTTCGCACTCCATCTGCATTGTAAGCACGTATCCGGAAATTGTAATTACCCGGCGGAAGCGATGTATATCGTACAGTACGCTCACGGGTGGTTTGCCACTCATCTTCCAGTCCAGCAAGTCGATATTCGTATAAAATCTGGCCGGGACTGTCGAAACTTAATCCATGAAAACTGATCTGCAAAAAGTTTTGATCATGATTAAATTCTGTGGGTGCTAAATCCTCAAGTATGCGGCCGCTAATCATAACTTCATCAAATTCGATACCTGGCGGTATATCATTCATAATAATTCGTTCTGGGAAAAAATGGCTTAATCCCTCTACGGTGCCCAGCCAGATTGAACCATCCGAGGCCACGAACGATGCACCTGCATTCAGCTCATTTGCCACCAGCCCTTGATTTTGATCATACAACTTGAATGATTTTATGCGCTCTACTCTTGTTTGTGCTGTGAAAAACTGATCGGGATCAAATCTATAGACGCCACGATTGGTGCCGCCCCAGAATCTGTTTTGGTGATCCTGAACTACAAAATAGCTAATAGTACCAGACTGGGCATCTGTTGCTATAGACTGCAATGAGTCTCCATCATAGGAAGCCACACCACTAAAGGTTGAAAACCATTTTGTTCCTTCATGATCAATATGGATGTGAATCACGCCGTTGTTCGGAAGCCCGTCAGCGATTGTAAGATGTCTGAATGATCCATTTTGAAGGATAGCAACTCCGCCATAGGTTGCAAACCACATCCTGCCCTCATCATCTTGCTTGATATCCATTACAGTATTGTTCAGCAGACCGCTGCTGGTATCAAATTGTTCGTAATTTTCGCCATCAAACCGTATTACCCCGCTGTTGTATGTGCCGATCCAAAAATCCCCCGTTTGTTCATCCTCAAAGATTCTGCGAACAGTGTTAAATGGAAATACATCCGTTGAAAGTGTTCTGAAGCTCCCATCTTCATAAATACTAATCCCTTCTCTCGCTCCCACCCAAATTCTGTTCTGGCTGTCTTCAAAAATTACATATGTTTTGTCATCAACCAGCCCGTCTGCCTCACTGAAATGCTCAAATGTTTCTCCATTATATTTCAAAATACCGCCACCATATGTTGCAATCCATATATTTCCCATTTGATCCTCTTCAAACCCGGTTACTACATTGTTGGTCAGACCAGAATCTACATCGTAGTTCTGAAACAGTTCCCCCAGATAAATATTCGCACCGCCTCCCAGTGTACCAAACCAAACATTGTCTTCACGATCAATCATGGTTTCGTACACGATTACAGCGTTCAATCCATCATCCGTGGTAAAATTGGTAAAATGTTCCCCGTCAAAATATGAAGCCCCTGATTCTGACCCTAACCAGGCTGTTCCCTCATCTGTTACAGAGACAGAGTGAAGACGGTTATCATAGAGCCCTTCCTGCTCCTGAAATACCGTTAATTCTTCCCCATTTTTTCTGATCAGGCCGGCTTCTGAAGCAATCCACAAAGTACCGTTAGAGTCAACTTTCATATCATTCATCGGCACTTCGGGATATCCATTCTGGGCCCGGTATTTTTGGAATGTTGTTCCGTTAAAGCTAAATAAACCTTCTGAAGTGCCAACCCAAAGAATGTCATCTTCGGTCTGAACCACGGATCTTGCACGCATATTTTGGTAGCCATGCTGATGAGATATATTTATAAACTCTCCCTGGGTATTATATTTCCACAAGCCAGTTCCTTCCGTAGCGATCCAAATATTGCGATCCCGGTCTTCATAGATTGAGAGAATTACTGATTCATTTACAGGATCAAAGATGTTTGGAGTATGAATTTCTCCATGTAACAGATATGCCAGTCCGCTGTCAGTGCCAATCCATATTTTGCCGGTTCCATCCTGGTGTAAAGCATTAACGCGGTTATTTGGAAGGCCGTGTTCTTCGTAGAAATGAGTGAATTGAACTCCGTCAAAGCGGTTCAGCCCAAAGCCTGTACCCATCCAGATAAATCCCTTTTGATCCTGCAGCATACTGTGGACCACCGATTCACTAAGACCATGCTCAATAGAGTACGTTCTGAATGGCGTAGTCTGCGACACAGCAGTTTCAGCAATCCAGACAAAGGTTAGGTTTAGCAGTGATATGATGAAAATTATGCAGGCTTTCATCGTGGCAATCTAATAAAGTCAGCTCAAGGAGCAAATCGCATATTCATGTTAAACAGGATTTATAAGAGTCGCATGATCTTGCTACAGACGAGGTAAACTTCCAGGGAAAGAACACACCAAGGTGCTACGGCGCAATTAACTCTTGATTTGTTATACCAGTTGCCATCAAAAAATTACCTTAAAAGCCGTGGTGCCGTTGAAAGAGAAAATGCTTTATCCCAGATATGCGCGTAAGGCGGCACTTTTATTGTGATGACGCAGCTTACGGAGTGCTTTTTCTTTAATTTGACGCACACGCTCGCGAGTCAGGTCGAACCGTTCACCGATCTCTTCGAGTGTTAAGGAGTGTTCGCGGCCGATTCCGAAATAGAGCCTTATAACTTCCGCTTCTCTTTTTGTTAATTTAGAAAGTGCTCTTTCAATTTCAACTTTTAGAGATTCTCCCATCAATTCATTATCTGGATTGGGAATCTCTTCATTTTCAAGAACATCCAGAAGACGATTATCCTCGCCCTGGGCAAAAGGTGCGTCCATGGAAAGGTGGCGGCCAGATATTTTAAGTGTATCGGCAACTTCCGAGACAGTCATTTCCAGGCTTTCTGCCAGCTCAGCAGCGGACGGAACTCGCTCGTATTCCTGCTCAAGTTTTGAAAGCTCTTTACCGATTTTATTTAACGCGCCAACACGGTTTAACGGCAAACGCACAATTCGGCTCTGTTCTGCGAGGGCTTGAAGAATAGACTGACGGATCCACCAAACAGCATAAGAAATAAATTTAAAACCGCGGGTTTCATCAAATCTTTTAGCGGCTTTGATCAACCCGAGATTACCTTCGTTGATGAGATCACCCAGAGATAATCCCTGATTCTGATATTGTTTCGCAACGGATACAACAAAACGAAGGTTGGCTTTTGTCAAATCTTCGAGGGCGCGCTGAGAACCTTTTTGGATCTCTTTGGCTAAACGAACTTCATCATCAGGCGTTATAAGCTTTTCTTTTCCAATTTCGTGCAAATAACGATCTAATGATTCAGATTCGCGGGTAGAAATTCCTGAACTTTTGGCCACAATTAATTTATTAAGTTGATTTTACTATGATTAGAATGTCTCAGCAAACGGGACAATCAATATTTATACGATTGTAAGAGAAATTTGTTGCCTGTAACATAGTTTATACAATCAAGAAAGATACTCTTTAACTGGGAAAAGAGAAAGCACAGATCTTTTATTCAGTTAAGTTATAAATGAGGTGCCAGGCAAAGTATTTTCAATGTTAAAAAAGTCGAGTACGGTGGCAGATACATCCGAAAAGGTAGAACGGATATTCAGGTTTTTCGGCTCTAATGTTCTGCTATAAGCCACAATCGGCACAAACTCCCTGGTATGATCTGTACTGTCGTCAGCCGGATCATTGCCATGATCACCTGTAATAATAAAAAGATCATTTTTATTTAATTTATTTAATATAGCCGGCAGCGCACGGTCGATCTCCTCCAGGCACTTTCCATACCCTTCAGGATCCTGACGATGACCATAAATCTGATCTGTATCTATAAGATTAGCGAAGGTAAAACTCTGATCAATATCTGCACTCAACAGGCTCAAAAGCTGAGCTATCCCTTCGGCGTTACTTTTTGTTTTTCTGTATTGAGTAAATCCATTTCCTGCAAACAGGTCGATCACCTTGCCAATTGAATATGTTTTTATACCATGATCCTGCAATATTGTTAACAGGTTCGGCTCAGGGGGAATGGAGGAAAAGTCTTTTCTCTGATCAGATAATCTTTCAAAGTTGCCGGGAGATCCGGTAAAGGGACGGGCAATCACCCGGCCCACTTCATTAACGCCGGTCATCACCTCGTGCCGTGCGAATTCACACCAGCTGTAGAGAGTTTCAAGATCTACCTTGTCCACATGGCAAGCCACCTGAAATACACTGTCAGCTGAGGTATAGACAATTGGATCTCCTGATTCCAGATGTTCTTCGCCAAAATCGCGGATTACATCTGTGCCCGAATATGTTTCGTTGCAAAGCACCCGCTCCCGGCCGATTCCCTTACAAAACGCTTTTAATACCTCTGCCGGAAAACCATTGGGATAGGTCTTAAATGGAGATTCGAGAAAAATTCCCGCCAATTCCCAGTGGCCGGTTGTAGAATCTTTTCCTGCTGACTTCTCCCTCATTTTACCCCAGGATGCTGTAGGTTTTTCGACCGGCGAAATCGAAGTTAGGGGCTTGATATTCCCGAGGCCCAGGCGTTGAAAACCGGGAAGATTGCATCCTGAAATTTCGCACACATGACCCAGCGTATCTGCCTTTGAATCGCCATAATCCCCAGCATCTTCCTGGGCTCCAATTCCAAGCCCGTCGATCACCAAAAGTATAATCCTGCCCATCGGTTTTATTAAATAATTGAGTTATCCTGTGGCATTCAGCATGGTGGAGAGCGATGCTTTGGCCTTACTTATAATTTCATGAACCTCATCCTGGCCGGGAACTACTTTTACATATCCGTATTTCACTTTCAGGGTTATCCGTTTACCGTCTGATAATTCTACCGGCTCGTTAAAGCGACTGTTAATAATATCTCTCCAGCGTTCGTGCTCTTCGCCGGAATCACAAAATAACAGGCTTGTAAAAACGTAGTCGCTATTAAATCCAATAAATCCTTTGAATCCAAAAAGTGATGGGTTCATAATTTTAACCAGCGTGCGCTGTATTCTGTTAAGCTCTTCAAGTCTGTATTTAGACCGCAACGCCTGCAAATTTTCAATTGTAATCATACCAAACCACAGCTGCCTGTTAGAATCTTGTTTACGGTTAATTTCTTTAGATAGCAGCAATTCCCAGATTTCGGGAATAAAATTACCGTAATTCGTTGCGAAGAGATCTTTATCTATAGGCAGTTTTTCCAGGTTCACCTGAATAGACAAAATTGCAATCCGCACCAGGTTAATTAGTTGATGTTTTGTGGACTCTTTGAAAGTAAGGGGATTTTTATCATAAGCAAGCACCACTCCATGACGCCTGCTATTTATAAGCATGGGAATCGCGAGCGTTGCGCCATCGGTGTTTTTTTCGTCAGTTGAAACACGTTTTGGATTGTGATTAAAGTGAATGGAGAATTGGGGTTCTCCCTTTTGAAGCGCGTGATATGCCATCGACTTTTCTTCCATAACCAAACCCGGCGAGAGATCCTGGTCGGATGATTTTGCGTTCAATACGGTGCTCCATACATCCATACCTCTCAGCACTACCGATACCCCCCCTTGAGGCAATAGTTTCTGCATCTCCACTGCCATATTATTCAATAAATCAGCTTTGTGCTGTTTGGGTGATATGGCCGATAGAGATTCATCATATTGCGTCCATACTTTTTCGGCATTGTACAGGTCTGTAAGCTCTAAATAAGTATTCAGAACATTGGCAAGTGCATTACGGTAGGCTGATATTGACTTTTCATGTTCTGATAACGAAAATTTAGTCTCCGTTTCCAAAACCGTGATAGCTACTGTTTCGGCGTTATTCACAAACGGAATCAATAATAAATGGCGCACGGGTACAAAATCATAATAGTGTTGAAGGTCTTTCGACTCGATATCAATACCGGTTTTAAGATGGGTGATTGATTCAAGATCAATATATGGATGCAGAAAATGCTGCTTAAAATCTACACGGTCTCCAAACATTACATTTGGCAGATTCGTGGAGTTAGCTTCCAGTACAAATTGCTCCCTCGCCCTGTTCACCCAATAAAGATATGCTGTTTGAGACCGGGTTGATTCACGCAACAGATGAACCACATCACTCATTATCTGTTTGTACTCAACTAAAGCTTTTTCTTCACGTTTCATGAATATTTGTTCCGATTATTTATCTATCTCTGAAGCCAGCTCTTCTGCCTGGTCTATCATCTGTTCGAACAAGGCTAATCCCTGGTTCCAAAACTCTTTATCGCGGATATCGATTCCCATTTTACCCACAAGTTCATGCGGCCAGTCCGATCCTCCTGCTTCAAGAAGTTCAAGGTAACCTTCCTCAAAACCTGCCTGTCCGTTCCGGTAGGCGTTGTAAAGAGCAAGTACAAGCAACTCACCGAAAGCATAGGCATACACATATCCGGGTGTATGCAGAAAGTGCGGAATATAGCACCACCACAGTCTGTACTCGTCCGTAATTTCAACTGAATCACCATAAAGTGCTTTTTGAGTTTCATACCAGTGCTGAGAGAATTGTTCAGTAGTCTGTTCACCTTCACTCCTGCGGGCGGTATGTATTTTCTCCTCAAACCGGTTCATCGAAATCTGCCGGAAGACAGTGGCTACCGTATCATCTATTTTACTAATTAAAAGTGCCAGTTTTTCTTCAGGATCGTCCAGTGATTCCATCAGGCGGTTAAACACCAGCATCTCCCCAAAAACAGAAGCCGTTTCAGCTGTCGTAAGCGGTGTTGAAGATTGAAGCTCACCCTGCTTTCGCGCCAGGTATTGATGCACTCCATGCCCCAGTTCATGAGCAAGGGTTTGCACATCCCGCAACTGACCATCGTAATTCATAAATACATAAGGGTGAATAGATGTTACAGTACTTGCGGAATAGGCTCCACCCCTTTTACCGGGTTTTATGGAGGCGTCTATCCATTTTTTATCAAAAAATTCCGCAGCAATACGCTTCATTTCCGGATGAAAATCATTATACGCTTCCAGGACACTTTCCTGAGCCTGATTCCAGCTAATTTGTTTTCGATTTTTTGCCAAGGGCGCGTACCTGTCGTAATCGTAAAGTTTATCATAACCGAGCAATGAACGTTTGAGGTCATAATATCTCTGAACGAGATTATACTTTCCTGTAACAGTTTCCACGAGGCTATCTACGGTAGACTGATCAATTTCGTTTGCCAGATTTCGTGATGAAATCCAGCTGTCGTAACCACGAAGTTTGTCGTTGGTATGTTTATCGGCTAAAATGGTGTTAAACACAAACGTTAACGTTCGGGAGTGATCGCGGAATGTATTTGTTAAAGATTGATGAGCGCGCTGTCTTAATTCGCGATCCGGATTATGCAGTTTACTCAATACCTGCTGTTCAGTAAGAGATTCACCATCGAGTTCGAACCGGGCCGCACCCAGTGTTTCATCGAAATACCTGTTCCATGCCGATCGTGAGGTTACGGATTTTGCACTCATCACTTTTTCAGCATCCTCACTCAGCGTATGCTTTTTATATCTTCGTGACGTGATGAGATAATGTTTCCAGGATCTCAGCTCATCCGATTCGATGAGTATGTTAGCTTTATCATCATCTATTTTAAGCCATTCCACATCAAAAAAGACCAGTTTCTGGCTGATTTCTGAACTTAATTCCCGGTTTTGCTGAAGCAGCTTGCCCAGTGCGGGATCTTCCGTATTGGTAGTCCAGATCAGCTGTGAATATGAACCCAATTTTCCCGCAAGCTGAACAATTACTTCGTATTCATGCAAAGCCTGCGCATATTCTGCCGAATTTAATTCCGAAACTTTTCCTTTATAATTATCCGCAAACTGATCTGCAAGGGTTACAAGTGTGTCTTGATCTTTGCGAATTTTGGGATCATCGGGTGATTTGTAGAGGTCTGAAAGGTCCCAGTTAATCTCTTCAGCACCTGTTTTGGCAGTCGTCTGTTTATTACTCATTCTAATCTGATACAAATATTTCACTAAAATTTTGCTTAAATATAATCATTAGCTGAGAGCCATTAAATCATAGATTTATAAAAGTTTTTTGATAATAAGCATAAGACAATTGAATCGTTTTTTAGTGAGATAATAGTTAATTTAGGAAGTGCTTTTTCACAGCGTCAGCCTGCTTTTTTACCCTTTTGCGGGTTGTTGAGACTGAATATGTTTAAGCAAAAATAAAACTACTGTTTCGAAATTACCATAACCTACATAGATTCAACTTATTTTGAAATCCTTAGAAGCTGTATTTGGCCCCAACTCTGCATTAGTCGAAGAACTCTACAATCAATATCAGGAAGATCCAAGCCAGGTGCCCGAACACTGGCGAACCTATTTTGATGATTTGAACGGTGATACTGCCACCATTCCGGCTGAGACAAAAACTGTAGAAAAACCTAAACCTGCTCCTGACAAGAGAAAAGAACCTGAACCGGCTAAAAAAGAGATTAAAGAACCCGGATTGCCCGAAGGTGCAGAGATACACAAAATTAAGGGGGTTGCTTCAAAGATTGTCGAAAATATGGACGAAAGTATTGAAGTGCCCACAGCCACATCTCTGCGTGTGCTGCCAATGAAAATGCTTACCGAGGATCGTGCTATCATTAACCGCCACCTGTTGCAGCATGGAGAACCAAAAGCTTCTTTCACACATTTTATTGCGTGGGCGGTAATACAGGCACTTAAAGATTTTCCTACTATCAATTCATATTATTTGAAAAAAGACGGTTCACATTTTCGCGTGGAGCCTGGCTCGGTTAATCTTGGAATAGCGATTGACCTGAAGTCGAAAAATGGGTCACGAAACCTTGTAGTTCCAAATATCAAAGGCGTAGATAAAATGAACTTCAAAGAGTTCCTGTATGCTTATGCCGAAATGATTGATAAAGCCAGAAACGGAAATCTTGAGATTAAAGATTTTGAGAATACCACAATCAGTGTAACGAATCCTGGTACTATTGGTACAGTATCTTCTGTTCCAAGATTGATGAAAAAACAAGGAGCAATTATTGCTACCGGCTCAATTAATTACCCGGCCGAGTTTCAGTCAATGGCACAGGATGTACTGAATCAGTTGGGCGTTAGCAAAGTGATGTCTATTACCTGTACATATGATCACCGAATCATTCAGGGCGCTGAATCAGGTTCATTTCTTAAGAAGATTCATGGACTGCTAAATGGTGAAGAGACATTTTTTGAAAATATCTTCAAAGACCTGGATTTACCATATGAACCGCTGCCATTTGGAGACGATCGATACCGGGGTCAGCTAAGCGGAGGAGCCACTTCTATTGAACATGACCGGCGGGCAATTGCAGTTTGGAGACTGATAAATATGTACCGTGTTCGTGGTCATGTTCTTGCCGACCTCAATCCACTTGAAGCATCGCCGGGCCACGGTCCGGAACTGGATCTTGAGTATTATGGCCTCACCCTATGGGATCTCGACCGCGAGTTTTATTGTGGCGGCCTTGGTGGATTTAAGTCCGCCAAATTGCGTGATATAATTAAACTGCTGAGAGATACGTACTGTGGCAAAATTGGTGCAGAATACATGCATTTGCTGGATCTTGATGAACGCAAGTGGCTGCGAAAGCGAATGGAATCAACCACCAATACACCTGACTTGTCTAAAGATGACAAGGAAAATATTCTGCATAAACTGAATCAGGCAATGGCATTTGAGCAGTTTCTGCACAAAAAATATATCGGCCACAAACGTTTCTCTCTCGAAGGTGCAGAAACCCTGATTCCGATGATGCATTTTTTAATGGAAAAGGCAGGAGAAAATAATATTGAAAAATTTTTCCTGGGGATGGCTCACCGTGGCCGACTTAATATTCTGGTGAATATTCTCAACAAGCCCTATAGCAAGGTTTTTGCTGATTTTGAAGGAAATATCGATCCCAGCACTATTCAAGGATCAGGTGATGTAAAATACCATCTTGGCACAAAAGGTATATATAAAACCATTGAAGACAAGGAAATTGCCCTGGAATTATTACCCAACCCAAGCCATCTTGAAGCTGTGAATCCTGTAGTGGAGGGTGCTACCCGTGCTTTACAGGACAAGAAAAAAGATCTTGATAAACCGTCGAAGTACATAGCCCCAATTTTAGTTCACGGTGACGCCGCATTTGCAGGTCAGGGTGTCGTTGCCGAAACACTTAATATGTCGCAACTGCGTGGCTATACAACCGGCGGTACTATTCATGTGATTATAAATAATCAGATTGGCTTCACTACGCTGCCGAATGATGCACGTTCAACGGAGTATGCGTCTGATATCGCGAAAATGATACTTGCACCTATTTTTCATGTAAACGGGGATTATCCAGAATCAGCCGTTCACGCTATAAAGCTAGCCCTGGATTATCGCCAGAAGTTTGGTAAAGATGTAGTGATAGATCTGGTTTGTTACAGAAAACATGGGCACAACGAGGGTGACGAACCCGCATTTACGCAGCCCGGAATGTATAAAGAGATTGAAAATCATTCTCCTGTCAGGGATATCTATATGAAAGAGCTGCTCAGAAAAGGTGACTTTACTGAAGATGAGATGCAGGAAATTTTTGACGAATTTGAGGAGCTTCTGCAGCAGGCATTTGAAGATGCCAAGAGTTCTCCGACTCTTGAAGTTACTGATAAAATGCTTGACCGATCAGAAACCGGACAAAAAGAATGGGCTGAATATCCTGATACATCGTTTCCCGCAGAAGAGCTTAAAAAAATAGCCGTTAAACTGAATACCGTTCCTGGTGACTTTGACGCAAATCCAAAACTTTTGCGTCAACTGGCCAAACGCGCAGAAGCTGCTAAAAAGAATGAAAAAAAGATTGACTGGGGATTTGCAGAAGCTCTTGCATTTGGATCACTGTTACAAGGTGGAACAACCATACGTCTAACCGGGCAGGATGTTGAACGCGGAACGTTCAGCCACAGGCATGCTGTGCTTCATGGAACAAAAACCCAGCAACGTTTTGTGCCGCTTAATCATCTCATCGAAGAACAGGCTACATTTTATCCATACAACAGTTTACTAAGTGAATTTGCCGCATTAGGGTATGAATTTGGATACAGCGCTATGAATCCGGAAGCTCTTGTAATCTGGGAAGCTCAGTTTGGAGACTTTGTCAATGGTGCCCAGGTTATAATCGACCAGTTTATTTCATCCTCTGAAGCTAAATGGGGGCAGAACTCATCACTTGTCATGACCCTACCCCATGGTTACGAAGGACAGGGTCCTGAGCATTCATCCGCCCGCCTTGAGCGGTTCCTCCAACTTTGTGCAGAGGATAATATGCAAGTATGTAATTTTACTGATCCAGCCCAATATTATCACGCATTAAGAAAACAGGTCTTGCAAAGTAAACGTAAGCCAATGATCATCATGTCTCCAAAAAGCCTTCTTCGTCATCCCCAGGCAGTATGTAATGTTGAGGAGCTGGCAACTGGTAAATACAAACCATTTATAGACGATGAAATAAATGATAAAAAAAATGTTGACCGCCTGGTGATTTGCTCGGGCAAGGTGTACTACGATATACTTAAAGAGATGGAGGAGAATCAGAAAAATGTTGCTGTTGCCCGGCTTGAACAGTTTTATCCATTTCCAAATAATGATATAACAGCTGCTTTATCATCCTATAAAAAAACCAAACAGATTGTCTGGTGCCAGGAAGAACCTAAAAATATGGGAGGATGGTCTTTTGTAGCCCCCCGTATCCAGGCTTTGCTGAGTAAATCTCAAGAGTTGATCTATGCCGGCAGACAGGCAGCCGCCTCTCCTGCCGCTGGTCAGAAAAAAATTCATGAAGCCGAACAGAAGAAGCTGATACAGAAGGCTATCGGTAAATAGAATCTAAAGTTATGATGCGGATTTCTTGATTCTGTTTATCAGTATATAGGATTTCCCTAATAAGAATAACAATAAGCTATCTGTCTTTTGATGTTATACATATAGAATGAATGAAAATCAGAAGCTGACAACGATTAAACAGGTACTTGATAAAATCCTGGATTCATCAAAAGACTGTACTGAGGTTTCACTCGGCGATATATTGGAAATAGTGGGGCGCCGGTCGTTTGGGCCCATATTGCTCGTGTCTGGTATAATTACACTGGCTCCGCTGGTAGGAGATATTCCGGGTGTACCTACAATTATGGGAATCATTGTATTTTTGGTTGCCATCCAGCTTTTGTTAAATCAACAAAATTTGTGGCTCCCAAAGGTTCTGCTGAATCGCTCTGTTAAAAAAGATAAACTTCATAAAGCAATTAATAAACTATCTACGCCTGCAGAGTATATCGATCGTTTATTAAAACCGCGATTTAAAATATTCACTGGAAGTGCTATGATCTATGTCATAGCTGTTATTTGTTTGTTTATTTCACTGGCTATGCCGTTAATGGAGTTTATTCCATTCAGCGCAAACTTCGCCGGTGCAGCTCTCACAGCATTTGGACTTTCGCTCATCGCGAAAGATGGTTTGCTTGCCCTGATAGGATTTGTATTCACTGCCTCTATCATTGGATTTATAATCTACAATCTAATCTAATGCAGAATCATACACAGTAAATACTGACAGCCAAACTCATTTATCTCATGCCATTCGGAATTCCTTTGCATATGCGGCTTACGGCATTGTGGCTGTGCAGGCTTTCGAGGTGAGCACACCGTATCACAAAATCTTTTATCGCTTCGTTTTGATTTAGCTGGTCGTAAAGCAGACGAGCGGCATCTTCCACAAACTTCTGGTAGGCTCCATTCATTTCGGCAAACGCCTGTTCATCTTCCCGCTTCACCATCACCTGGGTTTCGGTGTGAAGAGCGTCACGACTGAGTTGAACCAGCTGATCAACAAAAATATCATCATTGAGTTCAACCGAAATGGATGCCAAACTTCGCTGGCTATGCGGTATTGCAGCTACATCTCGTTCCTCTCGTGCGTGCTCGGCAAGCTCAAAAGAGCACGGACAGGCGCTGCTGTACACAAAATCGAGGTGCATAAACTTGCTGAAACGACCATATTCATCAAGTTTCCCTTCAAAAGAGACATCATAATACTGATAGCCTTCAAGACCAGAGCGGAGGCTTTTTTTCAACATGGGGTAGCTGAATGATAGTTTTAAAAAAGCGGTCTGACTTTCCAATTCTTCCTTATAGGCATTCAGGAGTTCCTCCAATTTAGCGGGTTGAAAAATCTCATCTTTAAAATCATAAAAAGTCCGTATAAGGCGACTCATATTGATACCTTTCTTACCAGCATCCAGACCAACATATCCATCAACTGATGTTTCAAGGGTGAGCAGATCGCCTGACGGTACAGGATATTTCAACGGGAGCTTAAAATTTGAAATCCCAACTTGTTGAATGGGCACATTTGCGCCCTCTATAAGAGATGCCGGGCCATTCTGTAAGTCCGGCAGACTTGCTTTATATTGATCGGTTACGGTAAACGTGGGGTCGTAAAATTGTTTTAGTTGGGTTGAAATCATTTGTCTGCTGGATAGAGCACTTATAAGTTAGGGTTAGGACGATATTCAGCTATATTTCTTTCTGTTTCGTAGAGCTTTACGGACACAAGCTTTGAGTGGCCGTACGCCTCTTTATTAATATCGTCTTCAAGTTCCTGGAAAAATATTTTAACTAAATTCTCTGTTGTAGGGATCACTCCTTCTAAAAAAGGAACTTCCAGATTCAGATTCTTATGATCACACTTGTCCAATATTCGTTTTTGGATGATATTTTTTAAAACACCGAGATCAATTACGTAGCCTGTTTCCGGATCTGCATTTCCCGCCACAGTAACTTCAAGCTGATAATTATGCCCATGCCAATTGGGATTGTTGCACTTGCCAAATTTGTGACGGTTCCAGTCATCCGGTTTATTAGGGTTGTGCAGACGATGAGCAGCGTTAAAATGGGATTTCCGGGTTACGTAGATCAATTGTGTTACATTAATTCGTATCGGTTTGTAGAACGCATAGAAGTTAAGGTATGTTCCCATTGATGATAAAAAAAATCTGCAAAAGAAAAAGGCCCCGGTTCCCCGGAGCCTTTTTTGTGATCAGCTCACCCCATTTAAGAGATGAATCGTTACTTCCAATTTATCTGAATCTTATTAAGATATTATTGACATATGATTATCTATTCATTGCTGATTAGAAGAAAGAGCTCCAGTTCCCTGGAGCTCTTCTTGATCAGCACACAAAACAGCCTGCAGGACAGCAGGCCCGATTGCATTTTTTATTTAATCAGCGTCATTTTTTTTGTAATCGTTACACTGCTACTTTGCAGCCTGTAGAAATACATACCACTTGACAAATTGGAAGCGTCGAAACGAACAGAGTTCGCTCCTGCAGGTCGTACTTCATCAACTAAAGTGGCCACTTTCCGTCCGGTAATCTCAAAAATCTCAAGTCTTACTTTTTCATTACTCGGCAAAGTAAATGAAATCTGTGTCGTTGGATTGAATGGATTTGGATAATTTTGATCCAGAGAAATATCAACCGGAAGAGTTCTTGAACCAGGCTCTTCTATTGAAACTGCAAGTCCGCTTTCAGAAAGGAACGTCCAGCCATCGTACCATGTATTGGCTTCGTTGAAAGCACCGATATAATTTGCACGATAATAGAAGTTGTCTCGTGGCTGAACAGAGTTTGATTCAGTAAACGCCGGACTTCCGCTGGCAGGCCTTGGATCCAGCGTGGAAGCGTCGCTTCTGGAAATGCTTGCCAGTTGCGGATCGCTGTAGTAGTT
>CAYOLE010000036.1:0-6134 GCA_964404705.1 uncultured Rhodohalobacter sp.
ATAGATATTACCCAAACAAAAGAAAGCAGACTCTCATCTGTGGATTTTAATAACCTGGAGTTTGGACGACTGTTTTCCGATCACATGATTGATATAAGCTATACAAACGGGAAGTGGCAACAACCTGCTATAGTGCCCTACTCACCCATCTCTTTTCACCCATCCATGCATGTACTGCATTATGGGCAGGCTGTGTTTGAGGGAATGAAAGCTTATTATGCGGACGATGAAACGATTCACCTATTCCGCCTTGAAGATCACCACGAACGAATCAGTAATTCATCAAAGCGGCTGTGTATTCCTACCATGGATAAGAACATCTTTATTGAAACCCTGGAGGAATTGCTTCGGCTCGATCACGAATGGGTTCCGAAAACCCATGGTCATGCTTTATACGTGCGGCCTTTTGTTTTTGCGTCAGAAGAATACATTGCTGCCCGAGCAGCAGCACAGTATCGTTATATGGTGATCACGAGCCCGGTAGCAGCTTATTATAAAGAGGGTTTTAACCCGGTCAGCCTGACTACAACAGATCATTTTGTGCGAGCCGTGGAAGGTGGTACGGGCGAGGCAAAAGCAGCCGGAAATTACGGTGGCAGCTTTCTTCCTGCTCAACAGGCGCAGAAAGAGGGATACACGCAGGTTCTCTGGCTCGATGCCAAAGAAAACAAATATATTGAGGAAGTGGGCACAATGAATATTTTCTTTTTGATTGGCAATACTCTTGTAACTCCCAGACTGGGTGGAACCGTGCTCCCCGGCATCACCCGCCGCTCGGTCATTGCCCTGGCAAAAGACTGGGATGTTGATGTTGAAGAACGTCGAATCACAATTGATGAGATTTTTGACGCTCATAAAAACGGAAGTCTTAAAGAGGTTTTTGGCTCCGGAACTGCCGCGGTTATCTCTCCTGTTGGACTGATTCATCACAAGAGCAACACCATTGAACTGGACCGTGAGAAAATCGGTCCGTTCGCCAAAAAGATGTACGATACCATAACCGGTATTCAATACGGCAAACTGGAAGATCCCTATGGATGGGTGCACCCGGTGAAGGTGGGGTGATTGACTATTATTTAATATCAATCACCGACACTCCGGCCGGGGCGTTATAGCGGAGAGGAGCAAGAGTGAAACCAAGGCCGCTATTAATATTTAAAATCATGCCGTTCTTTTGCCAATAACTGTTAACATAATCCGTCTCCAGATTGGCAGCCGTAAATTTCTTGAAAAAGATCGGTATTCTAATCTGTCCGCCGTGAGTATGGCCTGCAAGCATAATATCCACTCCGGCATCGGCGGCCATCTCAATTATTTCATCTGGTGCCTGGTGGGAAAAAAGAATGGATACCTGCTCATCTCTTCTTTCATCCAGGAGTTCCCTCAGCAAATCGCGATTAATTGAAGTACTGTACACCTCCGTAATCCCGGTGATTTTCAATGTTCGGCCATTCAGCTCTATCCATTCATTTGCATCACGAATAACATTCACTCCCCTGCTTTCCAGAATTTCTGTAATTTCATCCTGGCCGGACCAGTAATCATGATCACCCATCACAAAGTAAACGCCAAGGGGCGGATTCACTGAGGCAAGCGCATTTGATGCTGCTTCCACATAATCCAGTCCCGAAGAAATTAAATCACCGGTAAAAATAACAATGTCTGGATTCTGCTCTTCCACCTTTTTCATGTACCGGCTTATCTTTTCAGGCGACGTATAGCGGTCGGCATGCATTTCAGAGATATGAACAATGCGCAGCGGATCGAGCTCTCCTGAAGCAACAGCAGGATGCTCAAAAGTGAATTGTTCTACTTTAATCCGGTTTGTGTCGTAAATCGTTTTTGCTGATGTATAAACAAATACAGCCGCTGTTATCACCAAAACACCCAAACCCAGCAGTGTCTGAAACTGCGGGCGTTTTACCCGCAATAGATAAGTAACGGTTAGATTGAAAATATCTGCAGCCAGTATCCAGCTCAGCAGTACTGTATTGAAGATAAATCCATACCAGAAAATGGAAATCAACCATACCGGATACCAGTACAGTGAAAAATTCCCGGTTGCTGCATTTATAACCCAGGCGGATAGCGGATAGGCAAATATGAGAATGGTTAATCCGCCAACGAGGATCCAATAATTTTTGGGTGAGTGAAGACCGGTCTGTTTTGAATACCAATAGATTCGGATGGTGTTATAGATCATGCAGAACGCCGTGAGGCCTGCAATCAAAAGTGTCATACGAAGTGTCCAGGGCATTCTGTTAATTATTAGTGTCAGGTTATAATTGTGCAAAGATAAAATCCAAACAGACTAATAAACTCATCAGTACGTTAAAAGAAAACATGAGATCAAATCTCATCTTAATTCCCCTCTTAGGGCTGTCATTACTCCCAAAATGGCAGCCCTCTTTTTTTGCACTGTCGTTTATGAATCCTTACCAATCGTATAATATTCTGAGGAGATACCGCTAAGTCGATTTTCCAGATATGAATCAATGTCGATATCCATCCGTCCCAGCCGCACACCACTGTGGCCCATTTGTGTAATCAGGGTTTGGGTTCCTTCGGGATTGATTATACGCACCGGTTGATCCAAAAAAGTGTGCGTATGACCCCCAATAATCAGATCAATGCCTCCCGCCTTACGGGCTATGGTACAATCATCGATCCTGTCATCGGCGTATTGATACCCGATATGGCTAAGACAAATTATAAGGTCGCAATTATGATATCGCCGAAGGCTTGTCACCATTCCGTTTGCCCAGACTTCAGGGTTTCGCGAACGAACGGCTCCGTAAAGTTTTGGATCCACCACACCGGGAAGTTCAATACCAAGGCCAAAAATCCCAACCTTTATTCCCGCGATTTCTTTCACAATAAAGCGTTGTACTAAGTTATTTAGTGGTGTTTCTTTTACGCTGTAATTTGCGGCCAGCATTGGAAAACTGGCGTTACCGGCTGCATCTGCAAGCGCCTGAAGACCGTGATCGAATTCGTGATTTCCAACTGCCATTGCATCGTACCGGATTTCACTCATCAGTTTCAGGTCTACCTCGCCTCCAAAAACATCAAACCAGGGAGTACCCTGAAAAACATCTCCAGCATCAAACAGCAGTACATTTTCTTCTTGTTTTCGTATCTGATTAATCAGGTTCGCCCGCCTTGCTATTCCACCCAGACCGGCAAATTGGGTGGCATTATCAGGGAAAGGGTCAAGCCGTGCGTGAGTGTCGTTCGTGTAAAGAATAGTGAGTTTATTGCCTGAGGAAACTTCAGGTTTCAGAAAAGGCGATAATGCTATAGTCCCTGCCGTATAGGTTAACGCCTGCCGGATAAATGTTTTTCGGTTAATCACTACCTAATCCTCCCGTCTTTTTCCGGGGAAAGTATGCGCTGGTTTCTGAAATAATCAATGTATAGATCCTGAATCGATACATCAAAGTCGATCCGTTCCAGGGGGTTCATTATTGCACTGAGATTATCCCCCCCGTCTGCTATCCAGTTACTGGTTGCAAGCCAGTAATCTTTCTCATAATCAAGAATATCAGAATTGACGAGAATTTGCCGGGCCTGTCCATCATTCAGACGAAACCGAAAACCACTCACAGGTATGCCGCCACGCTCAGCAATCTGCTGACTGAGACGATACACCATTTCTCCATTTAGTTTCAATATGACCAGATGATTCTGATATGGCATAAATTCTAATACATCACCGAGCGTGAGCATACCTTCGGTAAAATTTAACCTGAATGAACTCTCTCCAATTACCGACAGATGAACAAAACCACGGAATTCTCTGGCGGCCCTGAAACGCAACGCATCGGCGACAAGATTTCCAAGTGTACTTTCGGGAGAACCGAATTCCAGCGGATAGGCTACCTCGGCAATTCTAACTCCCATTTTTTCATCGTATGTATCGCGATAATTATCAAGAAGTGAGGCAATCGTACTATCCTCCGTGGCAGATGCCGCTTCCAGATCGATCGGCTCGATTTCAACGATTGTTTTTTTACTTGTTGAACAGCCCGAAATTAAAACTATGAGAACGATGAAAAGGGCTTTATACATCTATCAATTGCGCTGACGAAACATATTCATCATAAGTTCAGTGAGACCAACGAGCGGCTTATCATCGGATAATTCTACTACCGAGCGGTCAAAATTACCTGTATTAACATTCGTAGATTCAGCCTTGTACATAAGATTACCCCCGTCGAATACTTCTAAAAGCAGCGGAAAACTATTGGGATTCATGATTAACTCAATGGGTAATTCAGAATCGGAAAACCGAGTTCCTGCTCTATTCCATACATCCACCATAAGTCCCCATTGCACTGTAATGTCGCTGGTAAGCCAAATCGAGGCAAACTGACCATCATTTTCACCTTTCAGCCTGATTTCATGAACTTCGTACCCCAGGTGTGATCGTGTGTTACCTGTTTCTTCTACACCGGTTTTCCAATCAAATTTTTCCGTTTCACCATTTTCTGCGCCTTCAAATCGTTCCAGCATATCCATCAGACTGTCAAGATCATCCTTAGATACTTTTAAAGATTGATCATTATCAGTATTGAAGATAAAATCCTGATGATCATTGCGAATCAGCAATCCATTTGCTCTCAGTCCCGTAATCACATCTACATCGTGTTCTGATGATATAAACAACCGGTTATTTGCCGCGGTAAATGTAAAGCCGGACTGTGGCTGCTGGGGATCCGTAAAATCCTCAATCTGAAAAATTATCTCCCCTTCAAATTGAGCATAAACCGCTGAATTGGCCACAAAAAACAGGCAAAGCGACAATAGTAAAGAATAAAAATGTTTCATGAGTGTAGGTAAGAGTTAAAAGTAAACAAACGTTTTGATATACAGAACCGTATCAATGTTTATGCAGGTATCGTGGCTTTTTCATCCATTTCAATATTTACTTTGTGTATCCATCCACCTGCAATCACATCATCACCTTCATAACACACGACAGCCTGCCCCGGTGTGATCGCTTCCCGTCCTGCAGGAAAATGCACCTCTATTGCATCATCTGATAATTGAGTAATAGTTCCTGAAGCACCGGCATCGTTATATCGAATCTTTCCTGTAATATCCATCGAGCCACCGGGAATCCGGTCGTATTTCACCAGATTCAACTCTTTAGCTCTGCAGGTTGAGCTGATAAGATCTTCTTTTTCACCCACGGTGATAACATTGTTCACCGGATCAATATCAGTTACATAAACCGGGTAACCCATGGCAATATCCAGGCCGCGCCGCTGACCAATAGTGTAGTAAGGATATCCCTTATGCCTGCCGACAATTTTGCCAAATTTATCAACAAAAATACCGTCCTTAACACGTTCTTCAAGTCCATCAACACGATCGTTCAGAAATCGATGATAATTATTATCGGGGATAAAACAGATTTCATAGGAGTCGGGCTTGTTTGCAACATTCAGCAAACCATAATCTTCGGCCATTTTACGAATTTCGGTTTTTCGATAGTTGCCGAGGGGAAATATGGTTCGTGACAGATGTTTTTGCTGCACACCCCAGAGTGCGTATGATTGATCTTTGTCGTGGTCTTTGCCTTTGGAGATCACAAAACGGTTGTTTTCCTTTCTTACATTAGCATAATGGCCGGTAGCAATGTACTCACAACCCAGATTATCGGCTCTTCTCAATAGCGCCGCCCATTTAATATGAGTGTTACACAGAACGCAGGGATTTGGTGTTCGGCCACTGGTATACTCATCAATAAACCGGTCGATAACCCAGTCGCCAAATTCGTCACGGATATCCACGATAAAATGTTTAAATCCATACTTCACAGCAATATGGCGTGCGTCGTTCATCGATTCTACGGTGCAGCAGCCTGTTTCTTTCCCGCTATCACCTCCGCTTCGATGGTAATCCCACGTTTTCATTGTAATACCTATCACATCATATCCCTGTTCATGCAGCATTACAGCGGCCACAGAAGAATCTACGCCACCACTCATTGCCACAAGAACGCGGCCTTTAGAACTCATAACTACTTCTGATTTTTGAAATTAACTCTCAAAATACGAGATTTCTGTGTAAATCGTATGAAGAGACGTAACGATATTAACTCCCTGATAATATGTGTTAACGAAAAG
>CAYOLE010000036.1:6234-19966 GCA_964404705.1 uncultured Rhodohalobacter sp.
GGAATTTTAAACGAGAGAAATCTGATAAAGTTTTAACAAAACTTGTTGGATTAAACAGTACTTGTTTGGTTAAGACAAGTTTAAAGCCATCAAGGAAATGTCTGATAAATCATTAAGTTTTTTTGTGAATAGAGAACTATACTTTACAGATCTTTCCACTTAGTTTGGCTGAGAAATAAATTTCCTGGTGAGTAACGCGTCCTAACCCAGCAACTATTTCTGTTCAATCTCAAAATGCAAATCTACATATACAGATATGGCTTCCAGTCGTCTTCGACCGTACTCATTAAATTTTGAAAAAATGTTATATGAATAGGGCGATAGGGCATTATTTTAAGCGGCATATTTGCTTCGTCGGGTGTACGATTTCCTTTTTTAACATTGCAATTATTGCAGGCTGTTACAAGGTTTTCCCAAGAATCCATACCCTGGCGGCTGCGGGGAATTACATGATCGAGCGTTAAATCGGATCGGCTGCCGCAGTATTGACACGTATTATTGTCCCTCTTCATTATATTCCGCCTTGAGAGTACAATTCTTTTATAGGGAAGATTAATATAGCGGCGTAACCGAATCACTGACGGATAGGAGAAATAATCGTTCACCGTGCGGATTCGCCGACCGGGATAATGATGCAAAAGTTCAGCCTTTTCAAGAAACAATAACTTCACTGAACGCTGTACGGAACAGATGCTTAATGGCTGATAATCCTGATTTAATACTAGTACGACGCTGTCCATCGATTGATATTTTTGATCTAAATTTCTTTTGATCGTCTTAACGTTGTTCAGACAGCCTTAATTATGAATGATTTATTTCAAAATATCAACTAAAAAAATTTCATTGAGAGCCGATAAGATAATTTCTAATAATTTTACGCTGAAAACTTTTCGATAATTCTGTTTCCCTATTGTTGAAAAGGTCTGTATTTTTCATGTCTAATCATTAAAAATAAATCATCATAGTTTAAAAAAGCGCTACCACATCATCTTATCTTATGACAAACATTCCATCGAGTCTCACCTCTTTTTACAAAGAACCCGGTCCTAAACTTGACAAAGAATCACCTTTTGAATCGATGATGGAGCGTTTCCGGTTTGCAGCAGAAATTCTGCAGCTCGATGAGGGGATGTTTCAATATCTTGCCAGCCCCGTTAAACAGGTTATCGTTTCAATTCCTGTGGTGATGGATGATGGTAAGATTAAGGTATTCGAGGGCTTTCGGGTAATTCATGATAACGTGCTGGGTCCCTCTAAAGGTGGAATTCGATTCGCTCCGGATGTAAATCTTAATGAAGTAAAGGCCCTTGCGGCCTGGATGACATGGAAGTGTGCCGTTGTTAATGTTCCGTTTGGAGGAGCCAAAGGGGGGATCCGGTGCAATCCAAAAGAACTTTCGAAAAACGAACTCGAGCGTCTGACCAGACGCTACACAGCAAATCTGCTTGAGGTATTTGGCCCGGATCGTGACATACCTGCACCGGATATGAATACCGACGAACAGGTTATGGCCTGGATTATGGATACCTACAGCATGAATTCCCTTAAAACAGAAACTGCAGTTGTTACGGGAAAACCCATCATTCTTGGTGGATCTCAAGGACGTAAAGAAGCTACAGGACGTGGTGTAGTTACTGTTACACTTGCTGCTTTAAGTAAAATGGGACTCATGCCAAATAAGACAACAGTCGCTGTTCAGGGTTTTGGCAACGTAGGATCTATATCTGCCGAACTTATGTATGAGCAAGGAGCAAAAATTATTGCAATCAGCGATATTTCCGGTGGATATTACAACGAATCGGGAATTGATATTCCGGAAGCGATCAGCTACATGAACTCAAATAATCGATCGCTTGAAGGGTATCAGGGAGCGCAAAAAATATCTAATGAAGAGTTGCTTGAATTGTATTGTGATGTACTGATTCCGGCGGCTAAAGAAGATCAGATTGGAAAACATAACGCTCATAGAATCCAGGCAAAAATCGTATCAGAAGGAGCCAATGGGCCCGTAACAGCAAATGCGGATGCTATTCTTGAGGCAAACGGTGTGATGGTAATACCTGATATTTTAGCAAACGCGGGTGGTGTAACCGTCTCCTATTTTGAATGGGTTCAGGATCGTCAAGGCTATTTCTGGACGGAAGAAAGAGTAAATCGCAGACTGAATCGTATGATGAGAAGTGCGTTCGATAATCTTTATTCTGTTAGCGAAAAATACAATATTACCCTGCGGCAGGCTGCTTATGTGTATGCTATCGACAGAGTTGCTGAAACTCTGAAGTTGAGAGGGATATACGCCTGACAATTCATTCAGACATTACAGGAAACTTATCTGTCGGTTTTTTCGTAAAAGATATTTGTTATCTTCTGTCTCGCTTTATCAGAATAACAGACAGAAGGTTTACATTATTACTGTACAAATTGTCATTTATGGATCGGACCTATAATTTAAATCTTTCCTCGACTTTCCGGGAAGCTGAAAAAATACCGGATTTTGTAGATCAGATCCGTGATGAGTGCAAATTGGATGAAGAACACTCTGAAACGTTTAAACTTGTTCTAAGTGAAGCTGTGACAAATGCGATTTTGCATGGAAATAAAGAAAACAAGAAAAAAAAGGTCGATATCAGAATACAGGTTTCTGATGAGGCTATCACCGCTGATGTAAAAGACCAGGGAGAAGGTTTTAATCCCGACGAAAGCAAGAATCCTCTGGAGGAAGAAAATCTACTCGACACCAGTGGCAGAGGTATCTTTCTGATACGTCAGTTTGCCGATCATGTGGAGTTTTCCGAGAACGGAACTCATCTGCATTTCCGGGTGGATTTTGCTGAGGGTTGATCAGATAGAGCCTGTAGAGATTATTGACAAATATTAAATGATGTACGGAATGTCTTTCTTATTCCTGATTGACCATTAACTGTTCCAGATTACCGCTCAAATTCAAAAGTTCTGTTTCGGCTACTTTTGCCTCAAATCGCGAGTTTATCAATCTGTCTTCTGCCGCCAGAAAAGTTCTTTGTGCTTCTCTGAATTCAAGAGAACTGATACTTCCCAGCCGGAAACGCTCCAGAGCGATGTCCAGGGTTTCTTCGGCATTTAGGAAATTCTCCTCTTCCAGATCTACAAGTTCCAGACGATTACGGTAGGTTCGGTAGATCGTCAAAAACTCAGATTCTAATCTGAGCATTTGGGCTTCGAAAGACAACTCCGCATTTTTTTGATTGATTTGCGCGTTCTGAACACGCCGGTTTGTATTGAATCCGTCAAAAAGATTTATCCTGGCAGTTAAACCAACGGTTAGGCCCCGGGCTTCATTGAAACGAAAAAAACCGCCGGCATTTTCTGATCTGTTGTAATTATATGCGCTGTTTATTGAAATCTGGGGGTATCTTTCTCCACGTATCTCCCGCATTTCATGGCGAGTGATATCCATTTCCAGTCTGGCAATAGAAAGTTCCGCATTCTCTGCGATCAATTTCTGATATAGCTCGTCTTCAGACAGAAGCCGGTTCAGATTAATTTCCCGGGTTACCTCAAAGTCTATATTAGGATCCCTGGCAAGTAATTCATTCAGGGTAATTTTTGATTCAGATAGAGAGTTCACAATGCGATACAGCACAGATCTGTCCTCGTTCATATCAGATCTTGCCTGCAGCAGATCGTATTCAGAGCCTGAACCAATCTCCACTTTAGCCTCTTCAATTTCGATTCTTTCTTCAGATACTTCCAGGTTACTTTCCAGGTTTCTCACCTGCTCACTTAAGCGAATCACCTCAAAGTATTGAATAGCAATAGTCCGAACCAGATTTTCTATGTTTAACCGGAGCTCCTCATCCCTTACTTCCCTGAGTACTCCAAGCCTGTCGTAACTGGCAAACATGGTGAGTCCGTCAAAAATCGTCCAATCCATTTCGATAGCAGCGCCGGTTAACGTATTCCGTGCTCCCCGGTTTTCCTGAGTGGATCCATCGGCAAATTCCAGGTCACTGTCTTCAATCGTTTCCACCCGGGATGCACTTAAATCCAACGAAGGCAGAAATCCAGCATTTCCCAGCGAATGGTTATTAGATGCTTGTTCCTGGATATTTTGTGAAATCTGTATATCGTAATTTCTTTCAATGCCTATCTCAATCGCTTCTTCAAGGGTCACGACTTCCTGGGCGGATACGGGTATTGGAATTAGAAAAAAAAGGATAGAAAATGTCAACAGGAGTAGTATACTAAATCGAATCATACAGTAGCCGGTTCAAATTTGTCGTCCGCTTCTAATGCTTGTTCGACAATTTCTTTCTTCACTCTTTTATCAGATGCCAGGTAGCTGTAGATCGCCGGAATGATATAAAGAGTAAGAAAGCTGCCAATCAACAGACCGCCAATCACAGCAATACCCATGGAGGTGCGGCTTTCTGCTCCGGCTCCAAGAGCAAGCGCAATGGGCAGAATTCCCAGTATTGTAGATATCGTAGTCATCAAGATTGGCCGGAAACGTACCGCAGCTGCATCCATAATTGAATCCATAACATTCATTCCCTGATCCTGGCGCTGATTAGCAAATTCAACAATCAGTATACCATTCTTTGCGATCAAACCGATCAGCATTATTACCCCGATCTGGCTAAAAACGTTGAGCGTCTGCCCAAAATACCATAAGGATAAAAGCGTACCAAATATGGCCAATGGCACCGTAAAGAGAATAATAAAAGGATCTCTGAAACTTTCGAACTGAGCAGCAAGAACCAAATAGATCAATATGATGGCGATGGCAAATATGAATTGCAAACTGGCGGCACTTTCCGCAAAATCTCTCGACGGACCCGCAAGATCGGTTGTTACGGTTGTGGGCAAAATTTCTGATGCAATGTTATTCATCGCATCAATTCCGTCGCCGATAGTGTACCCCGGAGTGAGGCCGGCAGATATTGTTGCTGAATTAAATCTGTTGAATCGATAAAGCTGGGGTGGAGCGCTTGTTTCACTGAGTTCAACAAGATTATCAAGCTGGACAAGATTGCCGCTATTGTTGCGCACATAGATGGTTCTCAGATCAAGCGGGGCATTTCGGAATTGACGCTCAAGCTGGCCAATTATATCATACTGCTTACTATCCATAATAAAAGATCCGAACCGGTTGCCCGACAAGGATAGCTGAAGGGTTTGTGCTATATCCCTTACAGATATTCCCAAATCCTGAGCCCTCTCTCGATCAATATTGATTTCAAGTTCAGGCTGATTAAATTTCAAGTTCACATCAGCAAATGTAAACGCTTCATGCTCGTTAGCAGCATTTAAAAATTCAGGGATTACATTTTCGAGCTGACTTAGATTTTGAGCCTGTAGTACATACTGTACCGGCAAACCTCCCCTGCCCCCAATGGATTGCGGTTCAGAAACAAAAGCCTGCGCCCCCGTCAATCCACTGAGAAGTTCTGTTAATTGATTGGCAATCTCAGTTTGAGTTCGGTCGCGCTCACTGGGATCTACCAGTGTAACGAATCCGAATGCCGAATTAATTGAACCCGAAGCACCAAAGCCTGGAGAAGTAACTGTATTGATTGCAGCGAGTTCGGGCACATTCTCCTGTACGGTTTCGATCATGCTATCCACATAATTATCCATATACTCAAATGATGCCCCTTCCGGAGCAGTAGCTGAAATGCGCATCTGACTCCTGTCTTCAAGCGGAGCAAGTTCCTGTTGTATATTATTAAATAACAAAACAGTGAAGCCAATCGCTGCTGCCATCACCAGAAATGCAACCCATCTAACACTCATAAAAGCTTCCAGTGAATCTTTATACACTTTATTTATCCATTGAAAAAATGGCTCTGTTTTTTCATAGAATCGAGATTTATCAGCTCCCTTAGCTAATATCTTTGTTGCGAGCATAGGGGTAAGTGTCAGAGCAACAAAAGACGATATGATCACGGCTCCGGCAATTGCCACACCAAATTCACGAAATAACCGGCCGGTAGTACCCCCAAGAAAAAGGATTGGCATAAAAACTGAAACCAGAGCCAGAGACGTAGCCACCACGGCAAAAAAGATTTCTTTTGCACCCAAAATACCGGCCTCAATTGGCTTGAGTCCCTGTTCCATTTTGGCGTATATATTTTCCAAAACTACAATGGCATCATCCACCACAAGGCCGATAGCCAGTACAATGGCAAGCATCGTAAGTACATTGATGGAGAATCCGGCAACATACATAATGAAGAAAGTACCGATCAGCGCAATTGGAATTACAATAATAGGAATCAATGTGGTACGCCAACTTCTTAGAAAAAGAAATATCACTATAATAACCAGGGCAAGCGCAATAAAAACAGTTTGCTGAACTTCATTTACCGAGTCCTGGATATAATCAGTTGAATTAAAACCGATTGCGAGGGTGATATCATCATCCAGGTCGGCTTCAATACGGGCCAGCCGTTCATTAAACTCTTCAGCAATATCAAGCTGATTTGTACCCGGTTGGGGAATTACAACAACTCCCACCATAGGCACACCATTTCTCTTCAAAACGGTTCTCATATTTTGAGCTTCCATCTCAGCAGTTCCAATATCCTGGAAGCGTACCGTACGCCCGCTCTCTTCTTTAACAATAAGTTTATTAAACTCTTCGGCTGTAATTAGCCGTCCCATGGTACGAACCGAAAGCTCGGTAGTCATTCCCTCAATCCGGCCGCTCGGCAATTCAACATTTTGATTATTGAGTGCATTTTGAACATCTAAAGGAGTAATACCGTAGGCAGCAAGTTTTAAAGGGTCCATCCATAGTCGCATGGAATACTCTTTTGCTCCCCAGATACGAATTTCACTTACTCCCGAAATCGTTTGCAGTTGTTCCTTAAAGACTCTGTCAGCAACGGCCGTGAGGTCGAGCAAATCTCTGCGATCACTATTTACATTTAAAAATATAATGGGAAATGCATCAGCATCGGCTTTACGCACGGTTGGCGGATCTGCATCTAAAGGTAGATCTCGTTGTGCAGCAGATACACGGTCCCTCACATCATTTGCACCGGCTTCAAGATCAACTTCAAGTTCAAACTCAACGGTTATGGTGCTTTGTCCTTCACGACTTGCAGATGTAAGGGTTCGAATTCCGGCTACTGCATTGATCGACTCCTCCAGAGGTTCGGTAATTTGCGATTCGATAACATCGGCATTCGCTCCAACATATGAAGTGCTTACTGTAACAATCGGAGGATCCACTGAAGGATATTCCCGAACACCTAAATAAAAGAAAGAGATTAATCCAAATAATACGATTACAATCGACATCACAGATGCGAATACAGGCCGCCTGATGCTTAAAGAAGATATCCGGCTCATAGTTCAGTTCCGTTTCTAAGGTCAATAATTTCAACATCCATACCCTCCCGGGCCTGAAGAATACCGGTCGTCAAAACTGTATCGCCGGGTGCTACACCTTCAATTATCTGAATTCGGTTACTCGTGCGAATGCCTGTACTTATACGGGTTTCTTTTACCTTACCATTTTTTTTGAGATATACCTTTTGAGTATTTAATTCAGGTACAATAGCTATGGTGGGCACCAGCAATGCATCACTAACTTCATTTAAAATCAGTTCAATATTGGCGAATGCGCCGGGATAGAGCAACTGTTCTTTATTTTCGCTGATGGCTCTCACCTGCAGAGTTCGGGTATCGCTGTCGATTCTTGGTTCTATAGCATATACTTCCCCGGAAAACGTAGAATCGTATCCCTGCACATTAAAATTTATTTTATCACCTGCATTCACACGAGCCAGATAGCGTTCAGGTATAGAAAAATCGATTTTGATGGGATCGATCTCTTGAAGAGTAGCTATTCGTGAATCAGAACTTATGTAACTGCCCGTACTGACGTATTTCAGACCGATTTTACCCGAAAACGGCGCTTTCAGTTCGGTATGATCAATCCTTGCCTGGATTAATTCCAGTTCCGCCCTTAACACATTTACCTCATTCATAGTGGCATCATACTCATCCTGGCTGATACCGCCCCTGTCGAGCAACCGTTGCTGGCGCTGTTCCCTCTGTTCGGCGAGATTGAACCGAAACTGCGCACGGGATTTTTCAGCCTGAAGCTCACTGTCGTTAATCTTAAGCAACAGATCACCTTGTTCAACTTCCCGGCCTTCCTCAAAATAAACATCGGTAATAATCCCTGATGTTTCGGCAGATAAATCAACAATCTCGTTTGCTACGAGTGTACCGGTTGAAAAAATCTGATCTTCGATCGTTTCTGTTTGCAGCAATATTCCTTCTGCTCTCAGAATATCAGGAGTGCTTTGCTGTTCAGAACCCTCATTACTATTCGCGTTATTATTCGACGGCGAACTAAATAACGGCTTAATCTTAGGATATGCCAAAGCCCCGAAAATAATGAGAAGTACAGTAATCGTGATAATTCTTTTGGTAACTTTTCCCATAAAGCGTAAGTCGGTGATGTAATATAATCCAGGAGTCAACGAACTAAATTAGCATATAGTTCTGACTGATTAGAACCCCCGTTTGTAAAATAATGTAGTGAAAAAAGAAAAGGCGATTTTGATTTCTCAAATCGCCTTTAAAATAGCAAATTGAATGAGGTAAACATTATGCCAGCTGTGCGTCCAGCTGTTTTTTAATCTGTGCTTTTGGAACAGCTCCAATAATTTGATCTACCACTTCACCATCCTTAAATATCAGCAGTGCAGGAATACTGCGAATGCCGTATTTAACAGATATTTCAGGGTTGTCATCTACATTTACTTTTCCAACTTTAGCCTTGCCTTCATATTCTCCGGCAATTTCATCAACAACGGGTCCAACCATTCGGCAGGGACCGCACCATTCGGCCCAAAAATCAACCAAAACCGGCTGACCGTTATTTTCAACTTCATCAGAAAAGTTATCGTCTGTGAATTCTACTATATTTTTCATTGGTTTTCTTTTTATTTAATTATTTCTTAAAGATCGGGAATTAAACTGGTATATACTTATAACGATATCCTATCAATTTTATCACAAAATGCTATGAAACGGTTCATAGCCCTCTCACACTTGATTTAAATAACCTGAAGACTATTATGTTCCGCTTATAGCTAACCCCCAGCCGTCATTCTTTGTCAGTCAGAGACGCCACGCCCGGCAGCTCTTTCCCTTCAAGATACTCCAGGCTTGCCCCGCCTCCGGTGGATACGTGTGAGACTTTATCCTGCAGGCCAGCCTTTTTAATGGCCGCTGCCGAATCTCCGCCCCCGATAATGGTGATTGCGCCGTTATTGGCAGTTGCATCTGCAAGAGCTTCAGCCACAGTAAAAGTTCCGTCGGCAAAATTCTCCATTTCAAATACACCCATAGGACCGTTCCAGAGCACCGTGCGGGCATTTTTGATTCGATTGCTAAATGCGATGGCTGACTGCGGGCCAATATCAAGTGCCATCCAGCCATCCTCAATTCCGTCACGATCTACCACTTTGTGTTCAGCATCATTCTTAAACTCCTTAGCCACCACCGAATCTATTGGCAGCATAAAGTCGACACCCTTTTCTTCTGCTTTGTTCATAAGATCTTTTGCCAGCTTTGTTTTATCGTCTTCAACAAGAGAATCACCAATATTCAGCCCCATCGCTCTGTAAAATGTGTAGGTCATGCCACCGCCGATAATTATTGTATCCACTTTTGAAATCAGGTTTTCGATAACCCCAATTTTATCCGATACTTTTGCACCTCCTAAAATAGCTACGAATGGGCGGCTCGGAGAATTGACGCTGTCTTCCAGGTATTTTATCTCTTTTTCCAGCAGAAATCCCGAAACTGATGGCTGCAGAAACTCTGTAACCCCCGCAACGGAAGCGTGTGCCCGGTGGCTGCTTCCAAACGCATCATTCACAAACAGATCGGCGTGCGTAGCAAGTTTCATCGCAAATTTCGGATCGTTCTTCTTTTCCTCAGGATGAAACCGTACGTTTTCAAGTAGAACGATTTCGCCCTCTTTGGCCTTTTTAATCACTTTTTCGGCCTTTTCACCGATGCAGTCTTCCGCAAAGTAAACCGGCACATCCACCAGTGTTTCAAGGTGATCGGCAACCGGCTTTAAACTAAATTCTTTTGAGGGTTCACCACCCGGTCTGCCCAGGTGACTCATCAATATTAATTTTGCCCCTTGATCAATCACATAATTAATCGACTCCAGCGCCTGTACAATTCTGTTGTCATCTCCGATTTTGCCATCCTTAATTGGTACGTTGAAATCAACCCTCATCAAAACAGTTTTTCCTTTTAATTCAACGTCCTTAAGTGTTTGTTTTTTCATTGATCAAGAATTTAGATTATTTGATTTTTTCTCTGATAAATGAAAATACGGGAAGTGAACTTCGATTGGAAATGCTATCTTTGAAGGATATCATTTGAGGGCTTTTGATGTGTTTCAATCCATTTGGACTGATCAATCAAAACCTGTTTTTAAGCCTCATTTTCAATATTTTGATGAGTATGAAAATAAACTCAAATATGGAATCCATCTATTTTGATCACGCCTCCACAACCCCGGTTGATGACAGGGTTTTAGAAGAGATTCTGCCTTTTTATAAAAATCAATTTGGGAATGCAAACTCTGCCCATCAGTATGGCAGGGCTACAAAAGTTGCGATCGAAGATTCCCGCGAATTGATCGCGAAACTGATTGGGGCAGAACCATCAGAGATTATCTTCACCAGCGGTGGCACCGAGAGTGACAATGCCGCCATCAAAGGAGTGGTGAATGCTACGCGGAAAACGGAAATTATCACCTCGCCGATCGAACATCATGCCGTTATACATCCTGCAGAAAGTCTGAAAATGAAGGGATGCCGAATCACTTATCTGCAGCCAGACAGCAAAGGATATATTACCCCGCAACAGGTATCGGAAGCCATTTCGGATGACACAGCGGTGGTGAGTCTGATGCATGTGAATAACGAGATTGGCACAATTTTACCGATTAAAGAAATTGCAGCCGTGTGCCGCGAAAAAAAGGTTCCGTTCCATTCCGATACGGTACAGAGTGTTGGAAAACTGCCGGTAAATGTGAAAGATCTTGGAATTGATGCCCTGAGCATGAGTGCCCATAAAATATACGGGCCAAAGGGCATTGGTGTATTGTATGTGAAAAATGGAACACCCTGGCTGCCCTGGCTGCAAGGCGGATCGCAGGAGCGGCGCAGACGTGGTGGAACATCGAATGTGGCAGGAATTGTTGGACTGGCACAGGCTTTAAAATTTTGTGCTGATACTATTGATGAACACAGTTCCCATTTTAAAAAACTCAGAAGGGAACTGATTGAGGGTCTTGACAGGCGGTTTAGTGGTATTTATCAAATAAACGGCTCTGTTGATGAGGGAGTACCCCATATCATAAATCTTGCGTTTACATCGGAAGATGAACGCGGCCTGGATGGCGAAATGCTGCTGTTGAATCTTGATATTGAGGGCATTTGTGTGTCGAATGGATCAGCATGCACATCAGGGGCGGTGGAGCCATCCCATGTCCTTAAAGGGATCGGCCTGTCGGATAAACTGGCCAATTCCAGCATTCGTATCTCCTTCGGAAAAGATAACACAGTTGAAGAGGTACACTTTTTCCTGGATAAACTCGAGAATGTCCTGAACCGGATGACCAAAGTAACATCATGACCATCTGCGTATACTGCGGCTCATCACCCGGTAAAAATCCCAATATTCTATCTGCTGCAGCTGAGTTTGGGAAAAAACTGGCTGAACAAAATATCGAACTGGTGTATGGTGGTTCATCTCTGGGTGTTATGGGGAGACTTGCTGATTCTGTTATGGAAAATGGCGGACGGGTAACCGGTGTGATTCCTGAAAATCTTTTCAGCAGGGAAGTGGCCCATACCGATATTTCGCAGCTGATAACTGTAAAAGACATGCACGAACGCAAATACACCATGGCTGATCTGGCTGATGCTTTCGTCGCCATGCCCGGTGGTTTTGGAACCATGGAAGAGCTGTTCGAAATCATTACCTGGAACCAGATCGGGATTATACAAAAACCAATTACACTTTTAAATATCGACGGATTTTACAATCCACTTCTGATAATGATTGAAAAGGCTTCGAATGCTGGATTTATACACGAAAAAAATCCTGGTATATTACAGGTGGCAGATTCTGTGGATGATTGCATTAAAATGAGCGGAGCCAATAAATAAAGACGAACAGCCGGTTTCTGTTTCAGGGATTTAAACACTTTTGCTATAAATTCTTGCTTCCCAAGGCAATAATCTGTCTTCTTCTGGTGGCTCTGAATACAACTGATTGTCAATAACCATTTCAAATCCATTCCGTAACAAATGTTCGATATTGCAGATCTCATCAGAAAAATTCAGATACACAAGAAATTCTTCCGCTTCATTCCAGCGCCGATAGGCAAAAAGCTGGGGGTGGTCATTATCTGTTTGTTCAAAATCACCATATACCAGAACCGGATGTTTTTTTCGAAAGCTGATGAGTCTGTTATAGAACCAGTAGACAGAATCCTCATCATCTAATTCTGACTCAGCGTTAATCGCCATATAATTCGGATTTACAGTAATCCAGGGAGTTCCATCTGTAAAACCGGCGTGCTTGTACCGATTCCACTGCATCGGAGTCCGGGCATTATCACGGCTGTATTTTTGCACATACCCCAAGAGTTCATCCGGATCTTTCCCTGCTTTAACCCACGCCTCCTTTGCATTTCTGATCTCCACATCCCGGTAATCTTCAAATTGAGGATATGCCACATTTGTCATGCCGAGTTCAGATCCCTGATAAATACATGGTGTTCCTCTCATCGTCAGAATCAACATAGCAAGCAGCTTTGCGGATTCCCTTCTGTACTCACTGTCATTCCCAAATCTGGAAACCATTCGCGGATAGTCGTGGTTATCCAGAAATATCGAATTCCATCCTTTCTGCGATACCGCCTTATCCCATTCGGTAAAGATCCTTTTAAATCGAATAAAATCGGTTTCGATGGCATCAAACCTCCCTCCCGGACCGGCATCCATATGCATATGCTCGAAATGAAATATCATGTTTAATTCCCTGCGGTCTTCTCCCACATAAAGAAGTGCCTGATCTTTCGGTACACCCACCGCCTCTCCCACGGTCATGATGTTATAGTGGCTTAGCACTTTCTGATTCATCTCTTGCAGAAATGCATGCACGCGGGGACCATTCGCGTAAACATGCTCAATTACATCAGCAAAAGCTTCGTAGGTAGTCTCTTTAAAATCGGTGCGTTTGGAAATCAGGGAGATCACATCCATCCGAAAACCATCCACTCCTTTATCCAGCCAGTATTGCATCATGTTATAGATATCATTCCTAACATCGGGATTTTCCCAGTTCAGATCGGGTTGCTTCCGTGTAAACAGATGAAGGTACCACTCTCCGGTTTTATCATCATACTCCCAGGCATCCCCGCCAAAAAACGACTGCCAGTTATTGGGCTTTTCCGGCTTCCAGAAGTAATAGTCGCGATATGGGTTATCCTTTGACTGACGGGATTTTCTGAACCATTGATGTTCATCGGAGGTGTGATTAACCACAAGATCCATAATCAGCTTCATATCCCGTTTATGAACTTCATCCAGAAGCTCGTCAAAGTCCTCCATGGATCCAGCCTCTGAATTTATTTTCCGGTAATCCCGGATATCATATCCATAATCGTCATTTGGCGAATCGTACACAGGAC
>CAYOLE010000037.1:0-7604 GCA_964404705.1 uncultured Rhodohalobacter sp.
TCATCCGATGACTATTACCTGCAACCAAACTTTTACAGCTGACATAACACTAATGCTATAGGTTGCATTATTTGGGGGTGCGTAGTTGCCGGTGATAATGACACATCATATCGCATTTGTGGTGTGCAAATACTAACGCAAAAAAACTAAGCTCCTGTCGTGGTCCATCGAATTGCAAGTCGATACCTTTCCTATTACACACAGGCAAGCCTGCAAGAATACGCTGAAGTGGCAAAGGCTTTGCAAACCTAACTTGACAGACAAGATTGGTTTTATTTTGCTTGTAGCAACGCATGGTCATTCGGCACCCGGTTCTTAATGTAAACAAGCTCCTTCCTTTTTGACATGGGGCTCAATTTCCGTACATTTTTTGAGTTTATCACCGGATCATCCAGATTTGGTAAGACATTCGCTTAATGACTAACTGACAAATTTGTTATATGGATCTTTTTGAAAAATTGGTAGGGCGACCAGGGCCTTTGGGGGAATTTACAACAGACGGATATGGCTATTATACATTTCCAAGACTGGAAGGCCCTGTTGGTCCGGTGATGAAGTTCAATGGAAAAGATATGATCGTTTGGAGTGTAAACGATTATTTAGGCATCGGTAATCACCCCGAGGTTCGGGATGCAGACACAAAAGCCGCGCGAGATTACGGCCTTAGCGTTCCAATGGGAGCACGGCTAATGACCGGAAACTCAACCGAACATGAGGCTTTTGAAAAAGAACTTGCTGATTTTACACATAAGGATGAGGCGATGTTACTCAATTACGGGTACCAGGGAATTATGAGCGTGATTCATGCACTGGTTGATCGAAATGATTTTCTGATTTATGATGAACTGAGTCATGCATGTATTGTTGATGGTAAACAGCTTTCCATGGCGGAAAAGTCGGTATTTAAGCACAACGATATAGACAGTCTTGAAAAGCAGCTGTCTCGTGCAGATCGTCGCCGAAAACCTCATTCATCAATCCTTGTAGTAACGGAAGGGGTCTTTGGCATGACAGGCGATCTTGGCAAACTGAAAGAAATTATTGCACTGAAAGAGAAATATGATTTCCGTCTGCTGGTTGATGATGCCCACGGCCTTGGGACTCTTGGCCATGATGGGTCAGGTACAGGTACGGAGCTGGATTGCCAGGATGGCATTGATATCTATTTTGGTACATTTGCCAAATCGTTTGCACTAATCGGAGCATTTGTATCTACAGAAGCACGGGTAGTTGAATTTTTAAAAGCCAATACACGAAGCCAAATATTTGCCAAATCTCTGCCCATGCCGATTGTTGTATCTGCACGCAAGCGATTGAGACTAATCCGCGAACATCCTGAATGGAGAGAAAAGTTGTGGGAAAACACAATTATGCTTCGCGAGGGATTAATTGATATTGGGTACAACGTACTTCCTTCAGAAAGTCCGGTTACACCTGTTCTAACCAAAGGCAGTACTGATCTTTGCACCACCATTATAAGAATATTGCGAGAAGACTATGGTGTATTTGTAAGTGGAGTGGCCTATCCGGTTGTACCGCGGGGGATGGTACTCATCCGCCTGATTCCTACTGCCGGGCACACCAAAGAACATATCGACAAAACCCTTCAGTCATTTGATGCAATCAAATCGCTTGCGCTTAAAAATATGGAAGAACGAGTTTCGGCATAGGGGTATTGGTAAATCAGGTTAGTGGTTATGTGGATGATCTTTCTGATCCGAGCTGAATTAGCAGATCCTGATATCCAATACTACTCTTTTCCTATTTTTACGCTTAGTAAATACGATTGAAAAAAATGTAATCTCAGACTTGCTTTATGTATCGAAGTTTACTGCTCCTCGCCTTTTTTTCCTTTTCACTGCCATTTACTGAGGTCACCTACTCCCAGGCGGATGATCCGGACCACCTGACATTACAGAATATATTCCTTGAACCGGTCATTCCCGGCATACGTCCTGCATTTCATTCATTTTCGGGGGATCAGCAATCGATTTATTTTTCGTGGAATGATTCAGCCTATTACGATACGGGTCTTTATAAAATGGATCTTACAGAGCTTGAACCAGAATCGACAGAAGATGTGGACAGAGCTATACATTCGCCGAATAATCGATTCATAGCGTATACAGCAGATGGGAATCTCTTCGTGTCGAATATAGATGGTAGCGGGAAGCGAGAGATTTTTTCTTCAGAGGATGATATTTATAGCATCAACTGGGCCCCAAACAGCCGTGACATTGCATTTGTAAAAGGAGGAGATGTGTACGTAAGCAACATCGTGCGTCCCAAGGTTGTCCAGGTTACAAAAAAAACCGGCGACGAACCCGATTTCTCCTTGCAGGAATGGGCAGGAAACCATGCTTTAATCCTCACTCAGTCAGATGATTCAGATGCGAAAACAATATATTTTCCCACGTATATTGATGAGTTTGTAACTCCCGGCGCATCAACCAGGGGAATACCTGCAGTTAAAGTGATGATTGCAGATGTAGAATCGGGAAAAAAAACTACTTTGCTGGATGGAGTTCATCGTTCTTCGTATGGGGCTTCAAATTCAGGACGATTTATTGCAATTGATTATGCTGATGCGGCTCTCAAGGAGAGGGAAATAAAACTATTTGATACTCATGGTGATACAACTGAATCGATCCTGTTTCAGGATTCTACTGAAGGCTGGCTGCATGATTACTCAATGGCGTTTGCCCCCGGCAGTGAAAAATTGATGTTCACCTCCGAGCAAACTGGCTGGAACCATATTTATATTGCAGATTTGAGAACCGGCTCTGTAGAACAGCACACTCATGGGGAGTATGAGATTACATGGAGTGGATGGGTTGATGATCAAACTATTGTATTTGCAAGCAATGAAGAGGATTATGGGGAACGGCATTTGTTTCTGTATGATATTGAAGAACGCACGTCAGAACAGATCACGACGAGTGAAGCCTATCGATATGAGTTTGCACTGAGTCCGGATCGTTCTGTGCTTGTGTATGCGAAAACATATTTTAATGAGCCTTACGACCTCTTCATGATCGATCTGGACAATCCCGGAGAGGAAATTCAGCTGACTCAGTCAGTACCAGAACAATTTGGCAATATAGATTGGCAAAAAGAAGATTATATTCGATTTACCGGTCGCGACGGTGAAACCGGACTATCGATGTCAGTTCTGTACCCTGAAGGATACGATCCGGGCCAGACCTACCCGGTGGTAGTGTTCGCCCATGGAGCGGGTTCTCTTCAAAATGTTTATAAAGGATGGTCGAACAATTACTGGCGGGAATATATGTTTAATCAGTTTCTCACATATCACGGGTATATGGTGGTAGAAGTCGATTTCAGGCACAGTACAGGGTATGGACGAAAATTCCGCGAAGATGTGACTAACTGGATGGGCAGATATGAAACCATGGATATAGTCGATGGTCTGGACTGGCTTCAGGAGGAAACCGGAGGTGCCCTGGATCTTGATAACGTGGGAATCTACGGCGGCAGCTATGGTGGATTTATGGCACTCTATGCATTGACAGATAAACCGGATCGGTTTCATGCGGCTGCCGCACTTCGCAAAGTAAGCAACTGGAGAAACTACTACTATGCCAATCCGTGGTATACCCTGCCGCGGCTGGGAGATCCCGAAGAAGTACCTGAACACTACGACAGAAGCTCGCCGCTGACCTATGCTTCTGAGCTGGAGCATCCCGTTATTTTATTGCACGGCCTGACCGATGATAATGTTGGGGTGCAGGATGCGTTTCAATATGCGGAAAAGCTCATTCAGAGTGGCCATGAGGAGTTTGAGATGATGATCTATCCTTCAGAGTCTCATGGGTTCACCAGCCCAAATTCATGGTACGATGAATATAGCCGCATTTTTGAGTTTTTTGAGAAATATCTAAAGTGAACTTTTACACCAAAAATATCATGAACTTATCTGGCATATATTATGAGAAACATTTAATTGCAACCCTTTGGTTCTTTTCTTAACTAATTGAACTTAATTAACATTGCAAATTCCTCCCAAATTTTTAATAAGAGAGCTGAAAGTAGCTTCCTATTTTTAATGTACTTATGAGAAGATTACTATTTGTATTGGCCTCCATTATTGCAGTTTTTACTTTTAGTTGCGATACAACCTCACCCTCGTTTGATGATGCAGTGCCCGGTGTATTTAATCTAACAACAAATGTATCACCATCGGAGGGAGGCTCGGTTGAACCGTCAGGTGGCGAATTTGTGGCAGGAGCTACCATTGAAGTCAGGGCTGTTCCAGAAATCGGTTATATGTTTGAGCGCTGGGAGGGGGATCTGGTGGGTACAGTCAATCCAGGTACACTTGTATTGAACCGGGATCGTTCGGTTACAGCTTTTTTTGTAGAAGCGGAATATCCTCTTAATGTAGAAATTGTTGGAGAAGGTACTGTACTTGAAGAGATAGTTGATCAAACGTCAAAGGAGACACAGGAAGTTGAAAACAATGTAAGTATTTCAACAGATGATACCCTGGACGGGCAACAGGATAGGTCAGGCAGCAATGAAATTGATATACAGGGTCCGCAAAGAGATCAGTTAAGGCCAAATATGCAATCAGGAATTGAATCTGCAGAAGGCGACATGCCTCTTCAGCAGAATATGACGGATGCGGATAGTACATCAACAGCTAAGGATCTGGAAAGTGTAACTGTTCGGCTGACCGCTGAACCTGAGGTGGGGTGGAGGTTCGATCGTTGGGAAGGTGATATGTCCGGCACCCAAAATCCCGACACGGTAGTGGTTGATGAGGAAAAAAATGTAACAGCTGTATTTACACAGGAAGACGCGCCTACTATTGCAATTGTTCAGAATCCATCAGAAACGACAGCAGGTGAAGCGATTTCTCCTGCACCAACTATTCAAATTACTGATCACAATGACGATCCTGTATCGGGAATGGATGTTGAAGCTCGCTTAAATATTAATGATTTCACTTCTGCTTCCAGCCCGATTGAGACAACCGATGTGAATGGGATTGCCAGATTTGAAAATTTAGTAATAGAAGCGTCTTCTGGAAATTACAGCATTTCATTTGTTGCAGATGATTCCGATATATCCAGCATTAGTTCCTCAGAATTTGAAGTTACAGCCGCGGCTGCGGTTGCTTCAGAAAGCGAAGCTGACGTTCCCAACGGCGTAGCCGGTTCGGAAACAGAAATTTCAATTACTGTTCGCGATCGCTTTGGAAACCGCGTGAATGATGTCGCTGGCGATCTCTCCATTGTAGTTTCCGGTGATAATTCTGCAACTCCATCTGTTAGTGCCGGGGATGATCCCGGTGAGTATCTGGCTTACTATACCCCGGTTAATGCAGGAGAAGATGAGATTGCTATTGAACTTAACGGGGCACCTATTGCCGGAAGCCCCTATACCAGCGCAGTTACCACCAGCGATATCAGCCGAAGTGAATCGTCTGTTACAGCCGATCCCACAGAACTTCAGGCAGGCAGCAGCTCTACGGTAACCGTAAACCTTCGTGATGCCAACGGTAACGCGATTGGCGGACTATCTGATTCTGATTTTGACATCAACGTAAGTGGCAACGGCTCCGCAGGATCAGTAAGTGAATCATCAACAGGAACGTACGAATTTAGCGTAACCAACTCAGTCGCTCAGCAGGTAACGGTGACGGTAACTGCCGAAGGTGTCACCCTGGATGATACTCCAGAGATTACTTTCACTGGTGCTGATTCCGATTTGATCGTTATTCCATCAGGATCACAGCCCGGAACCTCCATTGCAGGCCAGGTTATATCAAATTCACCCACTGTGAGGATTACTGATGAATTTGGTAATACTATTCCCGGAATGGAGGTAACAGTAACTGAGCAAAACGGCCAGGAATTTTCCTCGGGAACTGAAACCGTAACGACTAATAACTCCGGATTAGCCGTCTTTGATGATTTGGTCATCAATGAAGCCGGGCGTTATAATCTTGTCTTTACATCAGGTTCAATGACCGTCACATCGAATGCATTTAACGTTAATCCCGCGGATGCCGACGCATCCGAAACTACAGCAAATGTGCCCAATGGAGCAGCAGGTGATCAAACGGTTATATCCATTACCGTGCGGGATACCTTTGGTAACCGCGTTGGTGGTGTTGCCGATGATCTCTCCCTGAGCATTAGCGGCGCAAATTCGGGGGCCTCAGTTGAGTCAGTTATCGAAGAAGACAATGGAGTATACACCACCGGATATACCCCAACCTCAATCGGTACCGATGAGATTGCAATAGAACTTGAAGGAACAGGAATCCAGGGCAGCCCGTTTTCAAGCAGCATAATTACCACTGACGCAGATGATGTTGCTATCGAACAACAGCCGGAGCAGACTGTAGCCGGAAGAGCAATTGAAGGGCCACCTTCAGTGCTTGTAACCGATGCTCTTGGTAATCCCGTAGAGGACATTGAGGTTGTAGTATCCCTTGAAGGATCTGCTTCTTTCGATGGCGGAACTACGTCTGTGAGCACCTCAAATAATGGAATTTCGGTTTTCGATGATCTGGTAATTGAATCCACAGGTAGCTATACCCTGTCTTTTAACGCAATTGGAGTAAGCGACAATGTGGTTTCCAATTCCTTTAATGTCGTTGCAGCATCTGCTGATAATCTATCCCGCGTATCAGGAAACGGCCAAAGCGGAACTGTTGGTCAAGCGCTTAATGATCCATTTGTGGTTCGTGTCACAGACGAGTTTGGCAACCCTGTTCCCGGATTTAGCGTGGAATTTGAGATTGACGATACACCCTCCGGCGCAAACGGTCAGCAAATGAGCAGCTCGTCTGCATCAACCGATTCCGATGGAAGGGCGTCCTCAACTCTTACATTGGGCGACGTAGCAGGAACATACACTGTGCTTGTAAATGCCGGAGCTGCCGGCAGCACATCCTTCAGTGCAAGTGCGACAGCCGGATCTGCTGATACTTTCAATTTCGAAACTATCAATTCACCGCAAACTGCAGGTGAATCGTTCTCAATTTCGTTAACCGCGCTGGATTCACAGGGGAATACAGCGACAGGCTATCAGGGAACGGCATCTCTGAGTGCGGCTTCAGGATCAATTAGTCCTTCGAGTGCCAGTTTTTCAAGTGGAACGGCATCGCTTAGTGTAGAAATGACTACAGCAGGCAGCAATCAGTCGATCACAGCAACTGATGGATCTATTAGCGGAACATCCAATACATTTACAGTAGAAACAGGGGGTGTGGATTCCGGCAATTCGAGTGTAAGTGCGTCCCCGACAAATCTTGAAGTGGGGAATAATTCTACGGTAACGATTGAGCTTCGGGATGGCAGTGATAACCCGGTTAGTGGATTATCTGATTCTGACTTTAATATATCTGTAAGCGGTTCAGGCTCAGCAGGATCTGTAAGTGAATCTGGATCCCCAGGTGAATATACCGCTGAGATATCGAACACAACGGCAGAACAGGTAACGGTAGACGTCAATGCAGACGGAGTAGATGCAGGCAGCGTATCAATTACTTTTACGGCGGGTGATGCAGACAATGTGGCCATTGAATCGGGAAACAATCAGACCGGCAGTGTAAACGAGCAGCTTTCCGA
>CAYOLE010000037.1:7704-15075 GCA_964404705.1 uncultured Rhodohalobacter sp.
AAACCGGAAGTGATGGCCTGGCCTCCACAAGATATACGCTGGGAGACACGCCCGGAGAGTACACGATTACAGCGTCAGTTAGCGGTGCGGATCCTGTTGATTTTACGGCAAATGCGACAGCCGGCGATGCTGAATCGTTCAATTTTGAGAATATTAGTTCCCCTCAAACTGCAGGTGAATCCTTTACCATCTCCATTACAGCACGCGATGGTAACGGGAATACGGCCAGTGAATATGATGGGAGCGCTACTCTGAGCGCAGATGTTGGATCAATTACACCCAACAGCATCAGTTTTACCAATGGCACAGCCTCAGAAGATGTTGCACTGAGCGAGGCGTCGGATAATCAATCAATTACCGCCACGGACAATTCAATAAGCGGCACCTCCAATACTTTTACGGTAGAAAGCGGAAATGTGGATGCAGGAAACTCAGACATAAGCGCATCACCAGCAACTCTCCAGGCCGGAACCAGCTCTACGGTAACAATTGAGCTTCGGGATGGAAGCAATAATCCGGTGAGCGGACGAGCCAATGATATTAATGTAGATGTGAGTGGTAATGGATCTGCCGGCGCCGTCAGCGAAGACGGGTCCACGGGAGATTATACCACTCAGATAAGCAATACGACAGCTGAATTGGTTACAGTAAGCGCAAGCGTAGACGGTGTTGATGTTGGCGAAGTGGATATTGAGTTCACTCCCGGTAACGCTGTAGAGATATCTGATCTGACGATTGCCGATTCAGAGATAGACCTGGACGGAAGTACATCTGTAACTGCGACGGTACTGGATGCCAATAATAATCCTGTTCCGGATGTTACAGTTAGCTTTAGCAGTGATGAACCGAACCGGGCAACTGTAGAAGGTTCTTCTTCGACCAATTCGAATGGCCAGGCCACAGCGCAGATTACGGGAGCCAATGACCAGGCCGGCGATGTGGTGATTACCGCCTCAATGAATGATTCAGATGCCAATGTGGATGTTAGTGACAGTGAAACGGTGAACCTGACGGTGAGTGCAGGTACAGCCGATGCCGGCACGTCTTCGATTGAAGCCGATCCCGTAGATGGCTTGACGGCCGACGGGTCAGACGCTTCCACGCTGACCATTACGGTACGTGATGGAAGTAACAACGAACTGGATGGAGAGGATGTTTTTTTTTCGGTTACAACCGGTACAGGTTCGCTGAGCAGCGGCCCATGGAGCACGGATAGTAACGGTCAGGCCACGGCAACTCTTACATCCACGCAAGCAAATACGGTAACCGTAACCGGATTCCTGGGCAGCGATGCATCCGGTGAAGAAATTGGAACGGTTGATGTGGAGTTTATAGCAGGAAGCGCATCAGATATGGATATCTTAAGCGACCCGGAGGAAACGCCTGCCGGGGAAGCCATACGCGGATCGCCAACGGTGAAGGTAATGGATTCGGGTTTGAACGGAGTGGGTGGTATTGATGTGACAGTAACTGAGCAGGGAGGATATCCGTTTGACGGAGGAGAGACAACGGTAGAAACAAATGATTCCGGAGAAGCTGCTTTTGATGATCTTATCATAGAAACAGCGAATGTTGATTACAGGCTTGTCTTTTCAGCAAATGGTTTAGATGACGAAATTTCCAATCCTTTCGATATAACTGCGGCTGCCGGTGATCCATCAAACAGTTCAGCTGATGTACCTGATGGCACAGCGGGGGAAACCACAGAAATTACAATTACGGTTGAGGATGAATTTGGTAACGCAGTAACCGGTGCGGAAGATGATCTGGTTGTTGAAGTGACTGGAGATAATACAGCTACTCCAGAGGTTAGTGAATCTGGAACACCGGGTGATTATACAGCAAGCTATACGCCAACAAATGCAGGTACAGATAATATATCTATTGAACTTAACGGGACTCCTATTTCGGGAAGTCCTTTTACAAGCGAGGTGGAATCCACCAGTGCAGAAAATGTGAGTATTCAGCAACAACCCGGAGAAACAGTCGCGGGTCAGTCAGTAGTTGGCCCGCCTTCTGCATTGGTGACCGATGGGGCAGATAACCCGGTATCAGGTGTTGAAGTAACAGCATCTTTATTGGGCGGGACATTTGCTAACGGAAATAATATTACTAATTCAGATGTAGATGGTGTAGCTGAGTTTGGAAACCTTGTAATTAACGATGCAGGAAACTATGAGATTGAGTTTGCCGCTGATGGGGTAAGTGAAAATGCAACTACTGATCCTTTTGAGGTAATATCGGCTGCCGGTGATCCATCAAACAGTTCAGCTGATGTACCTGACGGCACAGCGGGGGAAACCACAGAAATTACAATTACGGTTGAGGATGAATTTGGTAACGCAGTAACCGGTGCGGAAGATGATCTGGTTGTTGAAGTGACTGGAGATAATACAGCTACTCCAGAGGTTAGTGAATCTGGAACACCGGGTGATTATACAGCAAGCTATACGCCAACAAATGCAGGCACAGATCAGATTGATATAACTCTTGGCGATGATGCAATTTCCGGAAGTCCATTCAACAGTATTATATCAGCCGGATCAGCATCGTCGTTCAATTTTGAGAATATCAGTTCACCTCAAACAGCAGGTGAATCCTTTGAAATTACGATTACAGCAGAAGATGGCAGCGAGAACACTGCTTCAAGCTATAATGGTACTGCTAATCTGTCTACAACGGCTGGAACTATATCGCCGGAAGAAGCTAATTTTTCCAATGGAACAGCAACATTGAATGTGATCGTTAGCGAAACTGGCACCAATGAAACGATCAGTGCTGACGATGGCTCTATAAGTGGAATTTCTAATGAGTTTGAAGTAGAGAGCGGCGGTGTAGATGCGGAAAATTCAAATGTGAGTGCGAATCCCACAAACCTGGAGGTTGGAAATAATTCGACGCTGACCATTGAACTTCGTGATGGCAGCAACAATCTGGTGAGCGGAGTGGAAAATTCAGATTTTACGATAGATGTGAGCGGCAATGGGACTGCCGGATCCGTAAGTGAATCTTCTGCGGGAACCTACTCCACGGATATTACCAACACAACGGCAGAAACAGTAACGGTGACTGTAACCGCAGATGGAGTGGAATTAAACGATACTGCAGAGATTGAATTTACCTCTGCCAGCACCTCAATGGAAATTATTGAACAACCACAAGATACAAGAGCTGGCGAAACGATGGATCCCGCACCCAGTGTCAGGATCATAGATAGTCTTGACAAACTGTATGAGGGAATTGAAGTAACTGTAGATTTAGATGATGGATCTTTTACTGAAGGAGTTCTCACGAAATCAACCAATGAAGAGGGAGAGGCTGCATTTGATGACCTGGTAATTACTTCAGCCGGAAGGTACAGACTGGTTTTCAGTGCAGATGGTTTGTCGGAGATCACTTCCGATGCATTTAATGTAAATCCGGGCGTGGGAAATCCGAATAATACAACGGCTGTCGTCGACGATGGAATCATAGATATAGAATCAATCATCACTATAACCGTAAGAGATGATTATGATAATCGGGTGGGCGGAGCGGCATCTGAATTATTTGTTGAGGTAAGCATGAATAATTCAGCTACACCAGAAATCATAGAAACCGATACACTGGGCGAATATACCGCGGGCTACACACCGGCCACAACAGGTGAAGATACAATCGAAATCACTCTGAATAATGAACAAATTAGTGGGAATCTTTTTTCCAGTCAGGTAACCACCAGTGATGATTAAGCATGAAAAATCTCTTTTTTTTACAGTTAGTATCTATAACTCTAACAGATTGGCAGCGTTACGTTTTCTGCCCCAACTTTTTAATGATATACAAAATGATTTGTTATTTATAAGAATGTGTAATTCCAGATATATCAATATCAATAAATATATGATTAGTTAACCCATTCAATTTCCACTATACATTTGATCCAGTATGTTGAACAACCTAAGCTATCACACTCTTACTGTTCTTTTGATCTTTTTTCTGATTCCTCTTGCCGCATTCGCACAATTAAATGGTGATGATGAAACCACCAGCGAAAACGGCATTGAACCCAGCCATGCGGATCTTCCGCTGGAACCGGAACGTACCGTTCACCTGCAAACAAGTGAAGGAACCTGGATTTCTGTGGATATCCATCCAACCGGAGAGAAACTGATTTTTGATTTGATGGGAGATCTCTACGAACTGCCCATTGAAGGCGGTGAAGCTGAGCAGCTGACACACGGAATGGCCTTTGATCATCATCCTCGTTACAGTCCCGATGGCGACAGGGTAGTTTTTATCTCTGACAGAAGCGGTGGCGATAATATCTGGCTGCTGGATCTTAATACTATGGAGACCGAACAGCGGACCACAGGCAATAAACACCGCTGGCAATCACCCATATTTACACCTGATGGCGACTACATTATCGCGTCCAGGGCAAACCTCCGGGGCGGAGTGCATACGCTGCGGATGTATCATGTAGATGGCGGCAGTGGTACTGACTTCATCGATGGACCCGATAACTTAAAAACCATTGAGCCTGCTTTTGGGGCCGATGACCGATACATCTGGTTTTCCCAGCGGACCGGAGACTGGAGCTACAATGCAATATTTCCGCAGTATCAGATTGCAATGTTTGATCGGGATACAGGGGAGCGCCACCTGCAAACTGCACGGCTTGGCTCCGCATTCCGGCCCACTCTTTCGTCAGATGGAAAATGGCTGGTTTACGGCACAAGGCACGAAACCGAGACAGGTCTTCGTATCCGCGATCTTGATTCAGGTGATGAACGCTGGCTGGCCTACCCTGTTCAGCGGGATGACATGGAATCACGTGCAACACGTGATGTGCTTCCGACTATGGCATTTACACCGGATAATGAGGCAGTAATAACCACCTGGGGCGGAAAGATCTGGCGACTGCCTGTAGAAGAGGGCGCCGAAGCCACGGAAATACCATTCAATATTGATACAGAGCTTGGCTTGGGTCCACGGTTAGATTTTAAATATCCAATTTCGGATGATGAAGAATTTATTGCCCGCCAGATTCGTGACGGTGTTCCATCACCCGACGGTACGCGATTGGCATTTACAGTTTTGAATGATCTTTATGTGATGGATCTTCCCGATGGAGAACCACAAAAAATCAGTGATCTGGACTTGTCTAAAGCATTTCCGGCCTGGTCACCCGATGGAAACTGGATTGCATTTGCCACCTGGAATCCCGAAGAAGGCGGCCATATATATCGCTCACAAAGTAACGGCAGTGGAGATGCTCAGCGTCTTACTGAACAACCGGGGTTATACCAGCAACTGGCATGGTCGAAGACACAAGATCGAATTGTGGCCATTCGCGGCGACAGGAGAGTGTATTACGAATCACCGGGTCCAGGTATACCATTGGGTGCTGAAGACCTGATTTGGGTTCCATCCGACGGTGGTGAATTTCAGTTTATTGCCAGCGCAGACGGGCGTAGAAATCCACATTTTGTACTGAATGATGACCGGATCTATCTGAACCATTCAGAACGTGGATTGATTTCGATCCGTTATGATGGCACAGATGAACAAGAGCATTTGAGCGTAACAGGATCAACAGTTCCGGGATCCACATCCCCTCAGCGGGCATCCATCATAATAAAAGCTCCGCAGGGTGATCAGGCTCTGGCACAGGTAGGTCACGATATCTATACTGTAACTATTCCGCGTGCAGGTGAAGCACCCTCCATCAGCGTAGCCAATCCTGATGGCGCAGCCTTCCCCGTTCTTAAACTGACCGACATTGGAGGACAATTTCCTGCATGGAACTGGGATGGACGTACCGCATATTGGTCGCTGGGAAATGCATTGCTAACATACAACATTGATGACGCCCTGGAGCGTAAACGAGAACAGGAGCGTTATGATCGCGAAAAAGCGGATCGTGAGGGTGAAGAAGATGAAAACGGTAATGGTGATCCTGAGGACGAGAATGGTGGTGAAAATGGAGAAGACGAAGATGAGGAGAATGACGATCCCGACCGGCCGGAAGATTACAAGCCCGAAGAGTTGCGGATTGAGATACAAGCCACCCGCGACATTCCCGAGGGCGTGATAGTACTGCGTGGCGGAACAGCGATAACGATGAATGAGTATGAAATCATCGAAAATGCAGATATCCTGATCCGCGGTAATCGAATTGAGGCAATTGGCGAACAGGGTTCAATATCAATACCTGACGGAGCAGAAATTCGTGACGTTAGCGGGCGCACAATCCTGCCGGGATTTGTTGACACGCATGCACATGTGCGCCCTTTCCGAAATCTTCATCAACCACAGATCTGGTCCTTTTTGGCTAATCTGGCTTATGGTGTAACTACTTTGCGTGATCCGCAGACAGGAACCACAGATCTTCTTACGTACGCTGACCAGGTGGAAGCAGGGAATATGGCAGGACCGAGAATTTATCAAACCGGACCCGGGGTGTTCTGGTCGGAACAATTACGGGATCTGGATCATACCCGCGAAGTGTTGAGTCGTTACAGCGATTATTTCGACACAAAAACCATAAAGATGTATGTGGCAGGCAATCGTGAACAACGGCAATGGATTCTTCAGGCATCAAAGGAGCAGGAATTGATGCCTACAACGGAAGGATCACTCAATATGAAACTGAACATGACAATGCTGATTGATGGCTATCCCGGTCAGGAGCATAATTATCCCATCTCGCCTGTCTATTCCGATGTGATTCAAACTACTGCAGAGGCCCAGATGGCCTATACGCCAACACTTTTAGTAACGTATGGCGGACCATGGGCTGAGAATTATTTCTATATGACCGAAGATGCTGCTAACGATCCGAAGTTACGCTATTTTACCCCGCGCGAAGACCTGGATCGCAAAACACGTCGCAGGGGTTCAGGGTGGTTCCATGAAGAAGAGTTTGTTATGGATCGCCATTCCAGCATTGTGAAACAGATTTATGATGAAGGCGGAATTCTGGGTGTGGGAAGTCACGGGCAATTGCAGGGATTGGGCTATCATTGGGAATTGTGGGCGATGGCCTGGGATAATATGGATCCTCATAAGGCTTTGCGCATAGCTACTATTCACGGTGCCAGGGCAATTGGTCTCGATGGAGATATTGGATCACTTGAGGCTGGTAAAATGGCAGATCTGCTGATCTTATCCGGCAATCCGATCGAAAATCTTAGAAATACCAACTCGATTGAGCATGTGATGAAAAATGGCCGGTTGTATAATGGAGATACTCTTGATGAAGAGTGGCCGCGTGAATTGCCAACAGGAACGCTTTGGTTTAAGCAACCGGAACCTGAGGGGTTGCCAGGGCTTGAATGATATAGTCGCCTGCCCGTTTCCAGCCAGCTGTCGACTGGTGCGGGCACA
>CAYOLE010000037.1:15175-19943 GCA_964404705.1 uncultured Rhodohalobacter sp.
TGAATGATATAGTCGCCTGCCCGTTTCCAGCCAGCTGTCGACTGGTGCGGGCACATTTTTCGAAAGCAGTGATGCTGAATGGATGAGTATGGGCGTTGATTGACGAGGGTGATGAAGGCCGACTGTCGGGTTCGTGCCGGGACGAATTGACTTTGGGTGTGCCTTTCCGGTAAGTGAGATATGGGTGTTGACTGACTCGTCCGACGAAAAATTCAATCGTCGGACAAGGAATCAGGCGGGAAAGTATTTTACGTATTTATCAATATTTCTCGTCCACCCACGCTGTACTACTGCTTGCCTTAATCATTAAATACACCATCATTTTTACTATTGTGTATTCAAGAGAGAAAAAGACTATGCATGTTTTTTCACAAATTTTATAAGCTCTGCATTCAGATTTTTTGTTTCTTACTTAACAAATAAATAAAATGTCTACACGTTTGTTCGGAGCAGCTAACCTTCCGCGTCCATCAGTTAACGGACGTTTTTCGGGTGAAATCTTCCTCCATAAAATTAAACAGGATACACTGCACCGAATATAGAAGATCTTATATTACCTCTATGAAACATTCTGTTCTTTTCTTATTTCTGCCCTTTTTTTTCCTTACATCCTGTAACCTGTTTCGTTCGGCTTCTGATGATCGGCCGGCACAGCCCCCGCGACCTGCCCCCGATGGATATAGCAAAGTGATCACCAGTGATGCAGTGACCAGTAAGGGTGTTTTTGATGTTCACTACGTCGGTGACAACATTTACTACGAAGTTCCCGATTCATTGATCGGCCGCGATTTTCTGATGGTAAGCCGGGTAGCGAAAGTCCCCGGAAATTTCTTTGGTTTCCGAAGCAGCGGTTCAAAAACAAATGAACAGGTGTTTATCTTTGAACGGGTACGGGACAAAATTAATATCCGGGAGCGATCCTATAACAGTGTGGCGGCTGATACGCTTCCTATCTATCGCTCAGTTCGAGCAAATAATTATGAACCCATTATTGCCACATTTGATATTAAAGCAATTGGGCCGGATACATCTTCAGTGGTAATTCAGATCAATGATTTTTTTGAAAATGACGTGCCAGCCATTACCGGTCTCGCCGGATTTCTGCGCAATATGTACCAGGTAAGGCGGCTCGATTCAAACCGGAGTTATATCGACACGGTTCGCACGTTTCCCATGAACATAGAAGCCCGGCATGTAATGACGTATGAGGCGATGAGTGCACCTTCATCGGGTGCGACAAATACATTATCCGTTTTGATGAACCAGAGCATGATATTGCTACCAAAAGAACCCATGAGGGAGCGTCATCACGACTATCGTGTAGGTTGGTTTACAGTAACACAGCTCGATTTCAGTTCTGAAGAGCAAAAAGCCGCCACCCGTTCGCTGATCAGACGATGGCGCCTGGAGCCTTCCGATCCCGAAGCGTATGGCCGGGGAGAATTGGTGGAGCCGGTAAAGCCGATTGTTTATTACGTGGATCCCGGCACCCCTGATAAATATCGCCAAAATGTAATTGACGGAGTTGAAGACTGGAACGAGGCTTTCGAAGCGGCAGGTTTCAAAAACGCTATCCAGGCAAAACTTCCACCAACAGAAGAGGAAGATCCTGATTTTGAACCGGAAGATATTCGCTACAACATGGTGCGCTGGATTGCCAATACCACCCGAAATGCTGTTGGACCCAGTACAACCGATCCGCGAACCGGAGAGATTATCGCCAGTGATATTATTTGGTACCATAATCATATCCGGTCCTACCGCAATCGTCTGATGCTGGAAACCGGGGCGGCAAACCCAAAAGCGCGCTCGCTGCAAGTTGACGACGAATATCTCGGTGAAGCGATCCGCCAGGTGATTGCTCATGAGATCGGTCACGCCCTGGGCCTGCCCCATAATATGAAAGCAAACCACTCTTACCCGGTAGATTCACTTCGATCTCCCTCATTTACCGCCGAGTATGGAGTGTCTGCTTCTGTCATGGATTACGCCCGCCAGAACTACGTTGCCCAGCCAGGTGACGGTGTAGAACGATTTATCCGAAAAATCGGCCCTTATGATAAATATGCTATTAATTGGGGATACCGTGTGATTCCCGATGCGAAGACGGCAGAAGATGAGATTCCTGTACTAAATCAATGGATACGAGACAAGTCTGATGATCCTATGTACCGGTTTGGCCAATCCACAGGATATGATCCATCTGCTCAAACAGAAACATTGTCGGACGATCCCGTCCAAGCATCCACCTATGGCATGATGAACCTGCAGGCAGTTACTCCTAATCTCATGGAGTGGACATCCAAGCCGGGCAGAGGTTATGATGATCTGGAAGAAATTTATGGTGAACTGATCACACAGTGGAGCCGATATGTGGGTCATGTTATTACCAATCTCGGCGGTGTTCATATGGAACGTATTGCGTCTGATCAGGATGGTAATGTCTATCGGCCGGTATCGAAAGACTACCAGCAGAAAGCGATGGTATTTATGAACGAACACGCATTTACCACTCCCTATTGGCTGTTGGATGAATCTATTCTTCGAAATATTGAACACGCCGGTGCTCTTGAACGAATTCAAACTCTCCAGGGGCGCCATTTGCAAAGTGTGATGAGTGCCGATCGAATGAACCGTTTGATTGAGGACGCAACATTTCGCAACGATGAAGCATACTCACTTGCCGAAATGCTCGAAGATCTGCGAAATGGTATATGGAGTGAACTTGCAGCAGGTGAATCAATAGATCCCTACCGAAGAAATCTGCAACGAACCTACTTACAGCATGTTCAGGATCTGATGGAGGACAACGATTCTGATGTTAACCTAAGCGACATCAAACCTATGCTCCGCGATGAACTTCATATACTCGCTGAACAGGTAGAGAATTCAATAGAAAATCTGCCTGACAGAATATCACAAGTCCACTTACGGGATGTGCAAAATCGAATAGACCGTATTCTGAATCCGCGATAGGAACAAATAATCTGGTACTTTCAATTTCAAGAATTACTACACCATTTCTCTATAGGTGTATAGTTTCTCGGCGAAAACAGTGTGAAAATTCGCCATATTCGGTTACAAATGCTTATTTATTAAATGTAAATATTGCGTATTATTTCGAAATGAAAAGAGGTGCAAGTTAACTCTTCTTGTGAAAACTCACTTCTGATTCTCTTCGGATAAAAAAAGGGGAAGGGTATAATTAAACTGCAACATTTAAAATTTCACAGCTATGATAAGAAAACTACTACTAATGATGTGCTTTTGTCTGCTTGGAGGGGTGATAGCAAATGCCCAGGGATTGGAAGATCTTAAAAAAGATCGGGAGAATATAAAAGACAGCGATCGGCGCACGATTGAACTATTTAAAAAACTGACTTTTGGCTTACATCACGAGTTCAATCGTTATAAGTCAGCAGAAGATTCTTTTTTAGAAAGAGTTGAAATTCAATATTGGGAAGAGCCTGATTTTATTCCATACTCCAGATATGAGTATAGCTATCAAAATGGAAGAAGAGTTGCATCCGTATCTTCCTCTATTGATTTCCAGGACCCTTCCGAATGGTCACCCTCTAATCGTGAACTATATAATTATGAAAATGGCATGTTGACGTCCATGACAGAACAGGCCTTTGAGAATGATGACTTTATAAATGAATACCAGTCACTCTATACCTATCAACAAGTTGACGGTGTGTCTATTATCCAAACTGAAATATATCAACAATGGGATTCAGACAGTGATACATGGGAAAATGATCAAACAGCATCATTTATATCAGAAAACGGCGAAATTGTCCGGATTGAAGAAGGCTATTGGGATGGGAATGAGTGGCAAATTGATAACCGAACCTTAATTACCCAGGAAAATGGTGATCTTTATTTTATCTATCAGGAACTCATTGGCGAAGAATGGGAAAATAATTATCGGGATATCTACAATGATCTGACATTTATGGAGCTGTATGAAATATTTATAGAGACATTTATAGACCAGTTGAACTATGGATCTTCTATGATATTTTTAACCTCATTCCCTGATTATACGGAACAATACTGGGATGGGGATGACTGGGTGAATGAATATCGTATAGTTACATCCATTACTACTGACCAAACCACCGGGGAAGTTACCGAGAGAACTGTAACTGAGGAAGAATTCTTTGATGATGAATGGGACACTTCGGGTGAAATCAGGGTCCAGTATGAGGAGGGACTTCCAATGGTGTATACAATATACGAACAGGAATTTTTGGGTGACAGTGAAGAGTTGGTGGCCATAAGCAGAGAAGATCATAGTTATAACGACCAGAATCAGCTAACTCAAATTCTTTATGTCGATTTGATAATGGATGAAGAGGAAGAGGTTGAAGAGGAAGTAACAGGTCGTGTAATACTAAGCTATAGTAGTGTATCTACTTCTGTTGAGCCGGATTCCCGCCCGGAAGTCTTTAGTCTTGGCAACGCTTATCCCAATCCATTTAACCCGGTTACTGTAGTACCGTTTCAGGCAGGATCTGCGGGGTATGTTTCTATCAAGGTGTATGATATGCTTGGAAGATATGTGGCAACTCTTGCTGATGATAATTATCCCGCCGGACACCATAATGTACAGTTCGATGCCTCTGGTCTTTCCAGTGGCGTCTATATGCTTCGCATGCAAGCCCCCGGCCTACAGCAAGTAAGACGTGTGACACTTGTTAAATAGGTTTTTTTAAACAAAAAATTGAGATCTCCCCCTTGGTGGGGAGATCATCATAAGATA
>CAYOLE010000038.1:0-19195 GCA_964404705.1 uncultured Rhodohalobacter sp.
CAGAGAATCTTGTTTGGCAGGTTGTACATTTTAATGAGAAACTCAATATGAAAAAAACAGCCATTATTACCGGAGCTGCAAAAGGAATCGGACGGAGTGTGGCAACAGCTTACGCAAAAGAAGATTTCAACGTTGTAATAGCAGATATTGATTCAAATAAAGGAACAGATCTGCAAAATCAGTTGATAAAAAATGAACTGGACGGAGCCTTCATAAAATGTGATGTATCCGATCCGGATTCGATTAATAAACTGGTGGAAAAAACCATGAATCTCTATGGACAAATAGACGTTCTGATCAATAACGCCGGAATCTCGACATTTACTCCGCCAGATGAATTAACAGTTGATGCCTGGGATCGAATTTTAGATACAAACCTCAGAAGCAGTTTTTTGCTAACACGAGCTGCTGCCAGAGAAATGAATAAAACGGGCGGAGGATCAGTTGTAAATATTGCATCCACCCGTGCACTTATGTCGGAAAAAAATTCTGAAGCGTATGCTGCATCAAAAGGCGGGCTTTTGGCATTGACTCATGCAATGGCAATCTCATATTCAGAACAAAATATCAATGTAAACTGCATTAGTCCGGGTTGGATCCATACAGAAAATTACGACAAACTTCGGGATATAGATCATAGCCAGCATCCGTCAGGCAGAGTGGGCAAACCGGATGATATTGCCAGGGCCTGCTTGTTCCTCACAAATTCTGAGAACAATTTCATCAACGGCGAAAACCTTGTCGTGGATGGTGGCATGACCCGCAAGATGATATATCAGTATTGAAGACCGGAGTAATCACGGACGGTCACGGTTATTATGTACCAGAACCATCACTGGCGCTTTAAAAACGGAAGTAAAAGAAGGCAATTTAACTCCAACCCTTTGCAGCTCTTAGTTGTGGAAACTAAGATTAACATTAATATTTCTGTTAAGATAACAAGCCTGAAAGAGCAACTTTTGCTAATTCATATCTATTGATGCTTTTTTAGTATTTTTGAACTGAACTACCCAAGAGGTGTTATTATTTTATTTACTAATTTTTCATATACAAACCAATTAACCAATGAAAACGATTAAATGGGGAATATTAAGTTCAGCAAAAATAGGTGTTAAATATCTTATTCCGTCCATACAAAAAAGTGAATACGGTACTGTGGAGGCTATCGCTTCAAGGGATTCTGATCGGGCAGAAGGGATAGCTAAAGAACTTAATATTCCTGTATCCTATGGAAGCTACGAGGAACTGTTGGCAGATGGCAGTATTGACGCTATTTACAATCCGCTTCCCAACCATCTGCATGTTCCCTGGACGATAAAGGCTATGGAGGCCGGCAAACATGTTCTGTGTGAAAAACCAATTGCCCTGAATGCAGCTGAAGCTGAAAAACTTGTGAATAAAACAAAGGAATTTCCCGATATAAAAGTGATGGAAGCATTTATGTACCGTTTTCATCCGCAATGGATCGAAGCAAAAACCAAGATCGAAAACGGTGAAATTGGTAAACTTCAAACGATACAAGCCGCCTTTTCCTATTACAATGTCGATCCAATGAATATCCGGAACAAATCGAACATGGGTGGTGGTGGTTTAATGGATATTGGCTGCTACTGTATATCAGTATCCCGTTTTATTTTTGATAGAGAACCTGACCTAGTTTACGGTGTTATAGATATCGATCCGGTTTTAGGAGTGGACCGGAAAGCATCAGGTCTTCTCTCTTTCGGTGATAATACTTCAATATTTACCTGCTCTACCCAGATGCAACCCTATCAGCGCGTAAAAATATTTGGGACAGAAGGGATGATAGAAATTGAGATCCCATTCAATGCACCAGCTGATCGTGATACACACCTGTACCTGACCAGGAATGGAGAAACAGAGACGATTGAAGTATTGGCTGTTGATCAATATACCCTCCAGGTAGATGCTTTTTGTAATGCCATACTCAAAGATAGTGATGTGCCCACTCCACTTGAAGACGCTGTTGCGAATATGAAAGTGATCGATGCAATGTTTTTAAGTAATGAACAAAAGAAACCGGTTTCATTATAAACACGGATAGAAAAAAAACTCAACAGTAGTTTCATTTCATCTGTCTGATATCTTATGTATTTGGAGATAGAAAATTACCGATAGTGTTATGTAACTGTAAAAGTTTGGTTGCAGGGAATAGTCATCGGATGAGTTTTTTCGAAAATTGAAATTTTTATAAAATTGTGATGACTTTAAATTGACTCATCCGATGACTCAAACCCGACATTTCATCATTGACACATCATTAGTTTTTTTTCGCTGTCATTCATACATAATCCATGATCTCGTACTTCAATTCGATTTAACTAATAGTTTTACATCATTATCAAAGACTCTTTTCGCAGAAAGCTTTGAACTATGACAATACGCAATCCATACATACTCTTTGTAGTTCGATGATTTCAAAATTAAGGAAATCATTCATATAGAAATGGTTTCTATGATGTAAATTTTAAAGTTATTAACATGTATTATTTTTGTTAAATGGAAATAAAAGAAATCAAATAAACTTTTATTTTCAGAATCTGTAAAGTAAACATTAATCTATTACCTGATTTGCCGATAATATCAGGTACAACGATTAGTATAGTGGAAAAACTGCCAATTAATGAGTAAATCAACTGTTCTTATTGTAGATGATGAGAAGGCCATTCACATTGTGTTGAAAGCAATGTTAAACAAAGAGTATAATCTTGAATTTGCGTCTAATGCTCAGGATGCGATTGATATTTTAACAGAAAAGCCTGTAAATCTTATAATTCTGGACATTCAGATGCCAGAACTATCGGGACTTGAACTCTTACAATCGTTAATGATTGATACATCACTAAAAGACGTTCCTATTATCATATTTACCGGAAACGTCACTGAAGAAAGACAAGAAAGGGCAAAACAGCTTGGAGCTGTTGGATTTGCGGGAAAAGAGAGCTTGATGAACGATGAGGGAAAATCCGAACTCATAGCTCTTATTAAAGAAAATTTGAAAAAAGATGCTTCCACGATATCGGGAGAGGCCAATTACAAAGCGGTTAGTAATATAATTATAAAATCTCTGATTAAAGATGCTAAAAATCAGGATTTCTTCTATTCAGCCAGGAAACTGGGTTTAAAACTCATGAAGTACTTTCAGATAGAGTATATCTCTTTTTGGGCCATCCGGAACAAAACGACAAATATGCTTTTATCTCTTGGAGATACACAACCCCAGGATTTTGGTCCGGATGAGATTAAATTAGAACAGGCATTTCATGAAATTTATAAATACAGAGTCCCATATTTTACAAATAATGCAACCTCCGAAAAAAAGGGTATTTTTGCGAATGTAGCGATGGAAAACGGATTGAGTTCAGAAATTGGAATTCCTCTTTTTAAAATCAGTCGCACAGCTCTTGCAAGAAATAAAATGCATGTTCCAAAAAGCACCCCTCTGTATGGATTTATCATACTTAAACGAAATCAGGTGTTTACCACCAAGGAATTTGAAATATTGACAAAGTTGATCGGGTATTGTAGTCCAATTCTTTGGGTGCTGTTTCAAAAACTTGTTTCTAAATGACAAATGGCCTCTCGTTATTTAGCCGATGGATCCGATTGCAAGGCACAAATGAGATTGCCTTCAGTATCTAAAAATTTGACTATCCATCCAACGTTTGGAATGGCTGTCTTCGGAATCAGAATTTCCCCGCCGTTATTTTTTAATTTTTGAATAATATCATCAATATCTTCTACAGATATAGTGCATTCCAGCCCAATAATTTTCTCATCGAGGGGTGAGTATTTCCTGGATTGTAAAGCTCCGATTAACTCACCATCTTCCGTTTTATCAGCTCTTATTTGTAAAAAATCGGAGGGGCCATAGGATGCAAATCCCCAGTCAAAGACATCCTCATAAAAGCTTTTTGCCCTTTCAATATCATCTGTATAAATAGCAAAATGTGTTAATTTGTTTTTCATAACTACAAGTTTATAAAGTTTCGGTATTCAGTTAACTTTATTTTTTCATCACTCAAGTATTTTTAAATAAAAGTCTCGCTGCATAATCATATAATCCGCAACATCCACGGAAGAAAATTTATAAGAATTTAGAATTCTAACCTTTTCATTGTCTTTTGCTGTTATAAGACATTAATTGGAGAAGAAGCTTAAGTGCTCTCTGTTCACTTTATAAGAATCGGATGAACTCTGCATAAACCGATCGACGGAAAGCTCCCTGATTTCAAATTCAGGAACTCGAAGGTATAGATGCTCTCTTGTTGATATTTATTCAGTCGGCTATAAATTTATACGAAGTTCATCTATCTGTCTGTATATAATAAAGATTTTTTACACAATGACAAGGTAAATACACAGAACTCAACAGATCAATCATAAAATAAAATTAGAGAAAAGATTATTTTACTCCAGTCTCAACCGGCTCGAGTGTTTTTAGGTGTGCAAATAACATGCAATTCATCATCCGGCGTCTAACCGATAGTCACTTGACATTAAAATCTTACCATTCAAAAGATTCGGAGTAATTACTTTTGTTTAAACTCTATTTTATGTCCCAGCTTCATTTCATATGCCTCGATCACCAGATTTCCCATTTGTTCAAGAGTGAATTTTCCGGAGTTGATAATCAGATCATAGTCGGATGGGGTTGAGTGATCTTTGTAAAAATATCGTCTTATGAATTCGGCCCTCTCTCGGTCTTTTTGCTCAACCAATTTTTGAGCTTTCGCTTTTTCCATATTATTTCTTTCCGCATACTGAGCAACTCTTGTTTTAAAAGGAGACACAACACGCACATGAAACGAGTTCTCCTTCTCGCAGATATAATTTGCTCCCCTGCCAACAATTATGCTGCGTCCGTGCTCTTCAATGGTTTTGACAACCCGTATAAGCGACCTTATATAATTTACATTAGTACTAATATGGCTCATAAACCCGCTGACTGCATCTTCAATATCCTGTTGCCGCCGTTCATCCAGGGTTTCTAAAAGTTTGATGTCACTATCCAGATCTTCAGCAATTGCCTCCATAAGTTCTTTGTCCCATACTTCAAAGGTTGTCAATTCCCCTAATTTTATTGCTAAGGCCGCACCCAAAGCACCGAATTCCCTTGAAATTGTAATGATCGGGTATTGAATTTCTTCACGATCCTGCGACAGCAACTTTTCATTTCGATGATTCCAGACTTTGATTTGCTTGTCTACGATTTGGGAGACTCTGATTGCCATGGCAGCAGATAATTACGATTTATAATTGTAGCGAAATATTACTTGAATTAACGAAAATATTGAAATGTCCGTTTAAAGGTTAGGCAATTTGACGATCTACTTACTCTACCCATACCCAATAGAATTAAATGACTGATAGCAGTTCCTTTTTGAATACAGATGTTGAAGTTTATAATGTGTTAAAAATCAATTCCACAACCTGAACAACTTAAAATGCTTTTCTCCAGCCTCCGCCACCCGGTGTATGCAGCAGAAACCGGTCACCTACCTGCAGATCAGCGCCATCTCTCCACTGAAGTACATGTGTGGAACCATCTTGTCGCTTAACCTGATGCTTTCCGGTTTTACCATGTTCACCACCGTGGAGACCATAAGGCGGAACCACATGATGCTGAGCGAGCACAGACAGGCTGACCGGCTCAAGAAAGATCAGTTCTCGAATCAATCCATTCCCGCCGTTCCATTTTCCCCGGCCACCTGATCCTTCCCTGATAACATACCGCTCGAGCCGGACTGGATAGCGATGCTCCAGAATTTCAGGATCGGTGGCACGCGTGTTGGTCATGTGCTGATGGACGGCATCGGTGCCGTGAAATCCATTTCCTGCCCCGGTGCCGCCGGCTACAGTTTCGTAATACCCGAACGAATTGTTGCCAAACAATACGTTGTTCATGGTTCCATAGCTGCAGGCTGACAGTTCAAATGCCTTCAGAAGCGTATCCACCAGCCGCTGGCTTGTTTCGATATTACCGCCCACTACTGCCGGACATTCCGTTGAATCGTCGGGGAACTCCGGGTTCAACATTCCCCCCGGGATTATCAGTTCCACCGGGTGCAGAAGTCCATCATTCAGCGGTAAGGGCTCATCCACCATCAGGCGCAACACATACATCACCACACTGTTCACGATGGATGGATTAGCGTTCAGGTTGCCAGGATGCACACCGGAAGTACCTGTAAAATCCATACTGACTGAATCTCCGTTTACTTTGCACGATACAACCAGCCTGGAGCCATCATCCATCTCCTCGTCTGCACGGTATTCACCATTTGAAATATTATTCAGTGTAGACCGCATCCGATCGCAGGCATATTCCTTTAGCTTCTTCATATATGTCGTTACCTCAGATACGCCAAACTGCCTCGCGATTTTTTTGAGTTCTTTAGCACCCCGGTGATTCGCTGCCACGGCTGCCTGCAGATCGGCCATATTTTCATCCGGTGAGCGCGTGGGCCATTCACCATTAATAAGCAGATCCTTTACGGATTCCCAGTTAAACACTCCGCCTCTTGCGATGAATGTTGGCGGAATTACCACTCCTTCCTCCGCCAGGTTAATGGCATCGGGCGGCATGGATCCGGGACGTTTTCCACCCATCTCGGCATGATGAGCACGGCTGGCCGCAAATCCAATTCGCTTACCTTCAAAAAACACCGGCGTTACGACGGTCACATCCGGCAGGTGAGATCCACCGAATCCGGGGTGATTGGTGACGATGATATCGCCTTCTGTAAAATTTTGTTCTTCTGAACTTTGCGAATTTCTTACCCAATCAATCAACACTCGCACACATGTTCCCATCGCTCCAAGATGCACGGGTATGTGTGGCGCATTCACCACCAGATAGCCATCAGCATCCAGCAAAGCGCATGAGTAATCGAGCCGCTCTTTTATGTTCACAGACATTGCCGTTTTTCGCAGCATCTCCCCCATTTGATCCGCAACTGATCTGAATCGATTGGTGTAAAGCTGAAGGTTCACCGCTTCAGAGCGGCTGCTTGTTTCAACTGTTCCAAACTTCTGGATTGATTTAAAAAACCAAGTCCCTTCTTCCAGCAGCTTCCCTTCCCATCCCTTTTCAATCACAGTTGTACTATACGAATTGAGTATAAGCGCAGGGCCCGTTAGTTGCGTACCTGGATTTAAGAATTGATGTCTGTAAATCTTTCCTTCAAAAGAGTGAGTGAGCGGAGAGTTGTCGAGAGGTGTTTTAACTGTCTCGGATTTTGTCTCACCATTTATCTCCTCGGATCGATTTCCCCCTTTCTCCCCCTTTTTTAGGAGGGGACTTTTTTTCCAATCTCCAGGTTTTTCGGATTCCTGGAAATCTTTTTCCGACACCTTCACACGAATCGCCTCCACCTCAATCTTGCGATCCCCGATCCAATGTCCATATTGAGTTACGTAAGCTTCTTTGAATTTTTTTTCAACATCAGCGGTTTCTTTAAACTCTATTTCCAGCGATGTGTCCTGCCCTTTCAGCCGGAGAAACAGGTTTTGGCGGGTAATTTCGATCTGATCATCCTTCACTCCCTGATCCTGTAATCCGGATCTGGCTTCGGCGATGAGTTCCTCAAACCAACCCGGTATATCAGGTTCAACATCGGCAAGAGATTTCAGCACCTGTCGCGTGGCGATCTGTTCGAGCCGTGCCTGCCGCAATCCGTAAGCGCTGAGGACTCCTGCATCGGAAGACACCAGCACTTTATCAATATTCAGTTTTTGCGCGATTGCCATCGCATGCTGAGCACCGGCTCCCCCGAATGCAACCATGGTATACTTTGACGGATCAAATCCTTTCTGAATTGAAATTTTTCGAATTGCCTGAGCCATCCGTTCATTGGCGATTTCGAGAAAACCTTCCAAAATCTGCCCGCGGGATATTCCTTCTGTGGCATCTATAATCTCCTCAAGCCGCTGCTCTGCAGCTTCGGGAATAATAGAAATGTGGAAATTTGCCGGATGAAGCCGTCCGCTCAGCAGGTTTACATCGGTGATGGTGAGGGGTCCGCCGCGACCATAACAAGCCGGACCCGGATCAGCACCCGCACTTTCAGGCCCAACCGTAAGGCTCTGACCGTCGAACCCGCAGACCGATCCTCCTCCCGCGGCCACCGTTTCAATTTCAACCGCCGGGGCCGTAAGTGTGGCATCGCCCACGGAGTGCTCATACACAAAATCGGTAGTCCCGTCATATCGCGCAACATCCGTGCTGGTTCCACCCATATCAAAGGAGATAATTTTCTCATATCCTGTTCTTTTTCCGATTGCAGCCGCGCCGATTACTCCGCCGGCAGGTCCGCTCAGCAGACCGTCTTTGGGACGGTAGTGATCTGCCTCTACCAGATTTCCGCCGCTATTCATCACCCGCAGCGAGTGTTCCTTAATCACTTCTGAAATCCGATTCAAATATCGCTCCATGATCGGGGTCAGGTAAGCATTCACATCTGTCGTCACCGCACGAGGCACAATTTTGATTTCCGGACTAAGTTGTGCCGATCGCGAAATATACTCCACGCCCATTTCGCTCAGAATCTTCTCCACCTGTTTTTCGTGATAATCATTACGATAGCTGTTCATCAGGCAGATTCCTGCAGCTTCAATATCATTCAAACAGGGTTCTAACCGCTGTTTCAGCAGATCTTTATTCAGTGGTTTAATGACTTTGCCATCAGCATCCACACGTTCAGGAACCTCCACAATATGATGATAAAATGGTTTTGCCTTTCTAATATCCAGCGCAAACAGATCCGGTCGCTGCTGGTTTTTGATATGCAGCAAATCGCGAAATCCCTCCGTAATCAAAAAAAGTGTTTTTGCCCCGCCCCGTTCCAGCAGCGCGTTCGTTCCTTTGGTTGTGGAGAGGCGCATGTGCATCGGCGGAAACTCCTGATTTGCGGATGTTTTGGTAATCATTCTCGCCCCCAGAATCGGTGCCTCTTCAGGGCATCGAAGTTCAGCCGGCAGGTCTCCCTTTCCACTTAAATCAATTTTACGATCCAGGATCAGGATTGATGAATCCGAATCAAATTCAGTTATATTATATGTGGTCTCCGGCTTATCTAATATCAGAAATTCAAATCCGTTAAAAAACCCATCCGGCAGATTCTGATCGAGTTTAATCTTAACATGATTCGAAAATTCTCCACCGATCACCAGTGCCCGAAGTGAACTGCTGCTCAGTACTTTGCACCGGTGTTCCCCGCCTTCCGGATCAACACCCAGGCAATCTGTAAATGTTCCGCCTGTGTCTATAAAGAGTTGCCAGTGCAATGAGTATTGAGATGCAGATTGTTGCATTTGAGTTTTGTTTCTTTAAGTAATCTATAGCATCCGGAAGTCTACTCGATAATGCACATCTCATCAAATTAAATTTTAATATTTTATACTGTCACCTGCTTCACATCTCAGATTTGGTTAATCTGGTGTTACTGTTTACTTTTTTGCTTTGGAAAAACACGGCTCAACAAATCTTTAGAACGGTGCGTAGGAATTGATGCCATCATTGGCTTTTGCTGCCGCGATAACTAAGAATTGTTTAATCAGGAAACCAGGGTAAGAGATTAATTGCATATCTGACGATTCTGAAAAGGCTGAACAACTTGCAGAGTGCTGTTTTAAGTTTCCTATCGTACATCGATTGTGCATTCATTCTCACCTCTATCCAATTGCCTTCATCATACCTTCTGTACTCATTTTCATTTGCTTCCTGATCTTCCTGAATATTTTGTTGTTCCCGGGTTTCAGTTCTGTCATCATCCAGTCTCTGAACGTCTTCCTGGCATTAACTCAGTCTGTAGCATCAAATATTAATGTAAAAGCAAATAAGTACATGCTGATGTTTAATTAATCCATCTATTTCTTGTAATTCTATTGATGTTAAGATTCCGGCTTTTTCTGGTTACATATCGTCCTAAGAAAAACCCGATTTTAATATCCCGGAATACTCGGTACTCCGGGTACTAATCAGCTCTTCTGTAAAATTTATCTCAACCCGGATAATTCATTGTGAGATATTTACCGGTTGATTTTTAAATATTTTGAGCTGCTCTCCTTGTAGATCTTGCTGGAGCTCTTTCTGTCATAGCTGCTGCTAAAATCTCTGCTATCCCGAGGATGAGGTGAGGCAGGTAAACTACACTTGCAAAGCCGAAAAGCCAGGGTGATAGTGCAAGAAGCAATCCTCCGGATACGTCCAGAAGCAAATGAGTTTTCATCGTGATCATAGGGGTTGCTCCATATTCATAAGCAGTGATTAAGCTATAGCAAATTACTCCAATCCCTAAGATAATCGGCACCCACATTGCAGCTCCGCCCGTTGCAAAACCGAATAAAAACGGTGATGCAATTAGAACAAGGCCCATTATATAATCCATTATACCATGCATTTGAGTAGATATCATAATTTTTCTCTCTTTTTTTGATAAGTTTTTCTGTTACTAAAAAACTTATTTTTGTGTTCCTTAATTGGATAAGAAAAACTAAACATTGTTTAAAAAAAATTCCTTACATATCTACATACAAATGTTAACATATTTTATGTGAATTTTTATAACAGGAGAGAGCTATTCCGCCGGAGGATTTCCTGTTCAGGAATTTGGGAAAACGGGCAATTTAGCCAGGGGTATTGCTTCTGCTCTGTTTGCAGTCGTGATAGATTTACAGCCGCTACACGCAGATTTGATATAGGAAGATAAGTGGTAGGTCACTTGATTTTCTTCGAATTTTTTATTCTTCGCATGTAGGCGACTACCTGATCTGGATCATGCTGGCTACTGCTATAAATGCAGTCTGCCTTATTTGGCAACTTTAAAAAATCACCGTCAAAATTGTTCCTTTAAAACCGCAACTTCAGAGGGAGATAGAAATATATTAGGTTAACCCAAGGAATATTCAGCTAATTTGATAATTGCACGAACAGCCAGCCTGGGAATGCCGTTTTAAAACTTAATAAATCAAAAATAATCAGGAAATAATTTTGGTTTCTGATTAATCAGGAATCAAGCATATAAAAATTACAAGATGAGATATGGATTTAGACCTATATAAGGATTTAGAACTTTTCGAGAACTATGACTTATGGTTAATTATTATAGGAATAGCCATTTTATGTACGGCCATTCTTCCCCGCCTGTTATCAAATAAGCCTTCTTCTATACCTATGTTTTTGATTCTTTTGGGTTTTGCTGCTATTTCACTCCCATTTGGTCTTGAAGCTCCTGATCCATTTAAATATGATAAAGTAACAGAACATCTTACAGAGTTAGGAGTAATAATTGCCTTGATGGGTGCCGGATTAAAAATTGATCGTTTACCGGGTTTAAAAACATGGAGCAGTACCTGGCGGCTTTTGTCAATTACAATGATTCTCACTATTGCTCTTACCGTATTGATAGGATGGTGGATAGCAGCTTTTGTACCTGCTACTGCTATGTTACTCGGAGCGGCAATTGCACCTACTGATCCTGTTTTGGCTTCAGAGGTTCAAATAACTTCACCCGGACAGAAAGAAGAATCAATGCGCGATCCTGGTGGAGATGAAGAGCTTGAAATTAAAGAAGAAGATGAAGTCAGGTTTGCCTTAACATCAGAAGCAGGCCTGAATGATGGCCTTGCTTTTCCATTTACATATATGGCCGTGGCAATGGGATTAGCCGGAGCCAATCCTTCTAACTGGATTCTTGACTGGTTATTAGTTGATGTTCTATATAAACTGACTGTTGCAGGAATTATGGGTATGGTTCTTGGCTATCTCCTTGGAAAAATATTGATATCAACCCCATCTGAAACACCATTTGCTAAAATGATGATGGGACTTGGCGCTCTTGCAGGAACTTTAATTTTATATGGTACCACTCAGTATGTTGGCGGTTATGGTTTTATAGCAACATTTATAGGGGCCGTGACTTTACGAAACTATGAACGAAAACATCACTACCATGAAAGTCTGCATATATTTGCTGAAAAATCTGAGAGAATTTTAATTGCTGTCATTATGATAGCTCTTGGAGGAGCTGTTGCCGGAGGTTTACTCACACCACTAACATGGCCACTTATTTTGACTGCAATTATTATTGTATTTGTAATTCGGCCGGTTTCGGGAATGATAGGTCTTATTGGCTTTAACAAAGCCCCAATTAAAGAGCGAATGGCCATCAGTTTCTTTGGTATCCGCGGTGTAGGATCTCTTTACTATCTTTCTTATGGTCTTAATCAATATAATTTCCCGGGCAGTGAAGAAATTTGGGCGTTGGTTGCTCTTGTTGTAATTATCTCTGTTTTTGTTCATGGAATTTCTGCCTCACCAGTTACAAAGAAATTAGATGAACAGAGAGAAGAAAAAACCGGAAAAAAAATGCGCACTTAAAAAAATAGATTTTCCTTTACCTCACGTTAAAACCTAATGACGTGTCAATGATGAAATGTCGGGTTTGAGTCATCGGATGAGTCAATTCAAAGTCATCACAATTTTATAATAATCTCATTTTTTCGAAAAAACTCATCCGATGACTATTACCTGCAACCAAACTTTTACAGCTGACATAACACTAATGTTTACGAGATGCATTTTGCTAACACATCTCATCATTGAAATCCATATTTTTACAGGCTTGAAATCAAACCTTACATGTATCGATGTCTCATTCTTTTCCTGTTGATAAATTCCGATCCCTTAAAACTCCTTTTTATTATTATGATCTTGACCTGCTTCAGCGATCCCTGGAACAGGTAAAAATGCATGGTATCTCAAAAGGATATCATGTGCATTATGCTGTGAAAGCCAATTTCAACTTCAGGATTCTTGAACAGGTTCGGAAAGCAGGACTTGGAATCGACTGTGTGAGCGGCAAAGAGATTGAACGCGCTATCGAGGCCGGATTTAAGCCGGAGCAAATTGCGTTTGCAGGTGTCGGAAAAACCGATGAAGAGATCAGAACCGGTCTAAAATATAATATCTTCTCTTTTAACTGCGAATCGCTTCAGGAGATAGAAGTACTGAATCAGCTTGCTGACGAAGCTGGAAAAGTAGCTACAGTTTCAGTCCGGCTAAATCCCAACGTTGAAGCGAAAACTCATAAATATATTACCACCGGCCTCAATGAAAATAAGTTTGGCATAAACCCGGAACACCTGCCCAGGCTGTTTGAAATGTTACCACGGCTTAATTCTATCAATCTGACCGGTATCCATTTTCATATCGGCTCACAGATCCGGGATCTGAAACCTTATGTGGATCTTTGCCAAAAAGTGAATCTGGTTCAGGATCTTTTTGAGGAAAATCAAATCGAATTGGGTCACGTAAATGTTGGCGGAGGATATGGCATCAATTATGAAGATCCTGACGGGGAACCCATTCCCGACTTAAAGGCCTTTTTTAAAGTTTTTGACCGAAATCTGGAACTAAGAAAGGGACAGCAAGTCCATTTTGAATTAGGCAGAAGCCTGGTGGGCCAGTGTGGCAGCCTGATCTCTGAAGTGCTGTTTGTGAAAGAGGGAATTACCACAAATTTTGCCGTGATTGATGCCGGCATGACCGAACTGATCCGCCCGGCACTCTATCAGGCAAATCATAAAATAGATGTTTTAACCAGCCAAAGGCATTCCACACAGTATGATGTGGTAGGACCTATCTGCGAGACTTCCGATACCATTCGAAAAGCCATTCAGCTGCCAGAAGTTGAACGCGGCGACCTGATCGCCATTCGCAGCACCGGAGCATACGGCGAAGTTATGAGCAGTGGATTTAACTTGAGAGAAAAGGCAAAAGCGTATTATTCTGATGGGATTTGAGAAAAATTAAGTATTGGGTTACGGTTGAAATAGTTCTGTAACGGTAATGAGGCTCGCACCAAAGTGCTGTGATTCTGCCAGAAATCAATCCAAATTTGTGTTATCCCGGGAATAAATCAAAATCTCGTTCATCAATAATTTCCATCATTCGATTAGCTTAACTGTTCTCTTTCTTATCACTGTTTATACTTATAAATTCCGCTTCAAATTATGATGTATTTTTAAACCCACCATTTCATTATGCCAGAAAAGGGAACAATTACGCATACCATCAAAAAGAATATTTCCACAATTGAATTTTTCCATCCGAAAGGAAACTCACTTCCGGGCGCATTATTACAAGAGCTTTCTGATAAAATACAAGAGGCTGCTTCAAGTACAGAATCAAAGGTAATAGTAATTAAAAGTGGTGGAGATGGTGCATTTTGTGCCGGCGCTTCATTTGATGAGCTTCTGGCGATTTCAAATTTAAAGGAGGGAAAGAGATTTTTCATGGGTTTTGCCAATGTAATAAACGCAATGAGGCAATCGACTAAATTTATTATTGCACGGGTTCACGGAAAAGTGGTGGGTGGTGGTGTTGGTATTGTGGCCTGTGCTGATTATGCATTTGCACACTCATCAGCCTCAGTAAAACTGAGTGAACTGGCCGTTGGAATTGGTCCGTTTGTTGTTGGCCCGGCTGTGGGAAGAAAAATAGGGTTGGGAGCTTTCACAGCCATGTCAGTTGATGCCCGTTCATGGTATACTGCCAACTGGGCCCTGGCTAATAACCTTTACAGCGTAATTTATAATTCAATGGATGAAATGGAAAAAGCGATCAATAAACTGGCCGGCGAACTTGCGTCAAGTAATCCACAGGCGATGAAAGAGCTGCGTGAAATTCAGTGGCAGGGAACCGGGCACTGGGGTTCAACCCTCGAACAGCGGGCCGAGATTAGCGGGCGCCTTGTTCTTTCTGATTTTACACGAGAATTTATTCAAGAGTTCAAAAGCAAAAAGTAAGCTTTAAAGCCGGGGAATGTATTGAGCAAAGATATGATCATCAAATGGATATCTGTGGCTGCAAATATCTTCAAACATGATTATGATATTTATTTACTACTTCCATCACACGCTGGCAATTCTTTATCTATTCTGTTTCTGCCTTTATGTAATAAATTAAGTAAACTCCATAAATGCTTTCTTCCTTTCAAAAAGACAGGTTTCCGTAAAGAATTTCATAAAATTATTTACCTATTTACTATCAGGTAAATGCTTAATACAGAACATTATGAATGATTTATCCAGTAAGACTGATTCAATCGACAAAAGACTTACTTACTTTGAAAAAATCCCCACTTTAATTTATGAGGAAAGTTCTGATGCATCTGTAGCTGTTGCATACGAAATCGCCGGTTTAGTTCGCCGACGTGATAAAGAGGGTAAAAAAACTGTATTGGGCCTTGCTACAGGATCCACACCTGTAGGGGTTTATGATGAATTGGTGAGGCTTCATAAAGAAGAGGGACTCTCATTCAAAAATGTAATTACATTTAATCTCGATGAGTACTATCCTATTGAGCCGAACTCGTTGCAGAGCTATGTTCGCTTTATGAACGAGCATTTATTTGATCACCTCGATATTCCTGATAATCAGGTGCATATCCCTGACGGTACTATTTCTGAAGATGATGTGTATGAGTACTGCGAACAGTATGAACAAAAAATTAAAGATGCAGGAGGTATCGACATTCAGTTGCTTGGTATCGGCCGAACAGGTCACATTGGTTTTAATGAACCGGGCTCCCGCCCCGATTCTCTTACGCGGCTGATTACCCTGGATAAAATCACCCGCAAAGATGCCGCGAGCGATTTCTTTGGTGAGGAACATGTACCCCGGCGGGCTATAACCATGGGTGTGGGTACTATATTGAGTGCTGATAAGATTTTAATGATGGCCTGGGGCGAAGGAAAAGCCCCAATTATTAAAGAATCGGTAGAAGGAGAGATAAACGAAAGTGTGCCGGCAACGTATCTGCAGCAACATGAGAATACATTTGTGATTCTTGATGAAGCCGCATCAGAAAAACTTACCCGAATCAATACACCATGGCTGCTTACTTCCTGCAGGTGGGAAGACAATCTCATCAGAAAAGGAGTGGTATGGTTATGCCAAAAGCTGGATAAGCCGATTCTGAAACTTACCGATGAAAATTATAACGAAAACGGCATGGGCGATCTGATCGCATCCAGGGGACCGGCGTACAATATTAATATCAAGGTGTTTAACGAACTTCAGCATACCATTACCGGATGGCCCGGCGGAAAACCCAACGAAGATGATAAATACAGACCGGAGCGCGCTAAACCATTTCCAAAACGGTCGCTGATTTTCAGCCCCCATCCGGACGATGATGTGATCTCGATGGGCGGCACGCTCATCCGGCTGGTGGATCATGGCCATGATGTTCACGTAGCCTATCAAACGTCCGGAAATATCGCTGTATTTGATGATGATGTGATTCGTTTTGCTGATTTTGTTACCGACTACGCCGAAGCATTTAGGATGAAAGATCAAAAAGCGGAACACCTGTTTGAAGAGATCACCGATTATCTGAAAAACAAGGAACCCGGGCAAATAGACTCTCCGGAAATTAAGCAGATTAAAGGGTTGATTCGCCGTGGTGAAGCCAAGGCCGCCGGCAGATACTGTGGTGTGCCGGATGAAAACCTGCATTTCCTGGATATGCCGTTTTATGAAACTGGTCGTGTTAAGAAAAAGCCGCTCTCAGATAAAGATGTACAGATTACAGTAGATCTGCTCAATAAAATCAAACCACAACAGATATATGCCGCTGGTGATCTTTCCGATCCGCATGGAACGCATCGGGTTTGCCTCAAGGCCATTTTCCTGGCGCTTGATCAGGTAAAAGATGAAGAATGGGCAGAAGATTGTTACGTATGGCTCTACCGTGGTGCCTGGCAGGAATGGGATGTCAATGAAATCGAGATGGCTGTTCCGCTGAGCCCGCTGGAACTGACACGAAAACGCCGGGCGATCTTCAAGCATCAGTCACAAAAAGATCGTCCGTTGTTCCCCGGCTCAGACACCCGCGAATTCTGGCAGCGATCAGAGGATAGAAATCGTGGCACAGCAAAAGTCTATGATAATCTTGGATTGGCCGAATATGAAGCAATAGAAGGATTTGTCCGATACCATTTCTGATCTAAAAAAAATGAGGGGAGACAGTGAACATCGTTCAGATATTCTCTTGAGTGATATTAACTGATTTAGATAAGAACTCTATAGGTCTTACTAAGCATATACGCAATCAGTACAGCATACCCGTCACAAATTCATCTTTATATTGATTCTTAGATTCCCTCAATTGGAGATCTTTTCCTCCCTTTTAAAAGGAACTCCGCTCAACAGTTCATATATTTAAGGCAAATAAATTGAAGAAATAAATAAACAAAACTGTCTATCATGTCTAATGCCTATTTTAAGATTCAAGAGCCCGTAAACGAACCTTACCTTGGTTATGCGCCCGGATCGGAGGAGCGCGAAGCACTTAAAAATGTGCTCAGAGAGCAGAAATCCAAACAGATCGAAATACCCGCCATAATCAACGGAAAAGAAGTAAAAACCGGCCGGACCGCCGATGTAGTGATGCCGCACAATCATGGCCATAAACTGGGAACTGTTCACTTCTGTGGTGAAAAAGAGGTGAACCAAGCCATTGAAGGCGCGCTTGAAGCCCGAAAAGAATGGGCCGGCATGCCGTGGCAGGAGCGCGTATCGGTTTTTCTTAAAGCCGCCGATATCATCACCGGCCCGAAACGATTTCTGATGAACGCTACAACGATGATGGCACAATCCAAAACCCCGCAGCAGTCCGAAATCGAAGCTGTGGGTGAACTGGCCGATTTCTTTCGATTCAATGCCTGGTTCCTCACTAAAATTTATAAAGATCAGCCCTACTCGCCCGATGGAATGTGGAACCGTTTGGAATACCGGCCGCTGGAAGGATTTGTATTTGCAGTAACTCCCTTCAACTTCACCGCGATTGCCGCGAACCTGCCATCGGCTCCAGCCATGTGCGGAAATGTAGCGCTCTGGAAACCATCGCCTGAATCGATTTACTCCAGCTGGTTTGTAATGCAGGTACTGAAAGAAGCAGGTCTGCCCGATGGCGTGATACAATTTTTACCCGGCGAAGGGCCTGATGTAGGCGATCCGGCCATTGAAAGTGAACATCTTGCCGGACTGCATTTTACCGGATCCGTAGGAACATTTAATGTCCTCTGGAAAAAAATTGCTGAGAATATCGACAACTACAAAACCTATCCACGCATTGTGGGCGAAACAGGCGGAAAAGATTTCATCTTTGCCCATAACTCCGCAGATGTTGACCGTATGGTCATTGCAGCCGTCCGTGGGGCGTTTGAGTACCAGGGTCAGAAATGTTCAGCAGCCTCACGAATGTACATTCCTGAATCAATTTGGGATGACTTCAAAGAAAAATTTACGGCCGAAGTGGATAAAATAAAGGTGGGGGATATAGAGGATTTCTCCAACTTTATGGGGGCCGTCATCAGCCGAAAAGCCTTTGATAAAATCACCAGCTATATCGACTATGCCAAAGAAGCTGATGATGCCGAAATTATCACCGGCGGCACATACGACGACAGCACAGGGTATTTTGTACAACCTACTGTCATTGTTACTACAGATCCAAAGTTCAAAACGATGAAAGAGGAGGTTTTTGGCCCCGTTCTCACAATCTACGTGTATAAAGACAATGATTTCGAAAAAACACTGGATCTGTGCGACAATACTTCGCCCTATGCGCTGACCGGCGCAATCTGGGCTCGTGATCGATACGTGCTCAACCAAATGGCCGATCGTCTTCGCCAAACTGCCGGAAACTTTTACATCAACGACAAACCTACCGCAGCCGTTGTAAACCAGCAGCCATTTGGCGGCAGCCGCAAATCGGGCACAAACGATAAGGCCGGCAGTATCGCCAATCTTTACCGGTGGCTCTCCATGCGATCCATGAAAGAAAACTATGCAGCCCCGCTCGACTGGACCTATCCGTATATGGGTGAGGAGTGAGATTTGAGACATGAGATCTGAGACATTGTCGATTCCAGACCTGGTAGAGTTTTCGCGTGCGTTTCGCGAAATCCTGCCAGAGTCAAAGTGAAAGTTGAAAAGTAAAAGACCTGATAGCGTGCACACGCATTTTCGTGATCCTGTCAGCGTCTGATTTCTCGACGAATGAAAGGTGAAAGGTGAAAAGTAAAAAGACCTGACCGCGTGCCCATGCGTGCAATTCGCGTGGGTTCCTGTCAGCGTCTGATTTAGGGCAGAGCGCATGGC
>CAYOLE010000039.1:0-19132 GCA_964404705.1 uncultured Rhodohalobacter sp.
CATCTTTACTGAAGAAGAACCTGATCGATCAGCTAATTGTGAAGGTAAACCCGGTGATTTTTAGTTCAGGTATCGCGCTCTTTTCGGGTGATTTCAAACCAATATCCCTTTCTTTAATAGACAGCAAGGTTTATAAAAGCGGACATCTGCTGCTCCACTATCAACTTTAGAAATATTTTCAATGGGATAACAAAAAATATCCTAAGCTCTAATCACCGGTTTAAAAAGATGAGCAGTCTTGTAGAACTAATTACGTAACAGTTATAATTGTAATTTTAACCATTTTGTATTGGTTTGATTTGAACAATTTAAACACCTATTCTCCAAATAAAGGTTTTTTATAAACCTCTCGAAAAACTGATGATTAAAACTTTTTCGCTATGGACTTAAAACTAACAGATCAACGATTTATCGTATGCGGAGCCAGCAGCGGTTTTGGTAACGCAATTGCCCGGCAGCTTTTAATTGAAGGAGCCAAAGTTGTGTTGGTTGCCCGGCGGGGTGATAAGCTCCGTGAGAGTTTTAGTCACTTCGATACTCAGACCGAAATAATTGAGGGCAGCCTGATCTACAGCGAAACTCTCGACGCAATCGAGAAAGCAGCAGACATGGATGATTTTCATGGTATTGTATTGAATGCCGGCGGACCTCCCACAGGCACTCCACTTCAAACAGATATGAAAGACTGGGATGCCGCATGGCAGCTGGTTATGCGCTGGAAAATTGATTTGTCGCTCCGCCTGGCCCCTCTTCTTGTTGAAAAGAATTATGGAAGGATGCTTTTTTTGGAGAGTAAATCTGTAAAACAGCCTCTCCCCTCTTTAACATTGAGTAATGCATTCAGAGCAGGAGTAGTAGGCTTTGCCAAAACACTTTCTACAGAAGTTGCCCCGAAAGGTGTAACTGTAAATATTATGGCACCGGGCTCTCATGATACGCCTGCTATTGAACGGGTTATTAAAAATAACAGCAGCAGTAAAGGTATCTCTTACGAAAAAGCGCGCGAGCAAATGGAGCAAAAAATACCGGTTCGGAGAATGGGAACTGCCGAGGAGTTTGCCTCGCTTGCCGTATGGCTCCTCTCCCCTCACAGCGGATATGTTACAGGTCAGACTATCAGTCACGATGGTGGTGCTATTTCGGGACTATTTGGGTGAGTTTAATTCCATATTTTACTGAATCACGGGTTCTGTCAGATCAAATTCAGCCTCAATCCGAAAAATCATCACGCAGCCAGAGACGGTAATCGTAACATTTGTTCTATAAGTCACAGACGATTTAAATCCTGAATACATACCTGATGAATGAGCCTGCTGTTCTAATTATATGATGGTACTGTTGTAACTTTCAAAAAAAGCCTGATACCCAGATCAGATTATAAGACCAGAAATTGAATCAAACAGAGATGAATACATATCAGACCACAATCAAACTATCTCCTAAGTCCAGGGGGTTCCACTTAATTACGGACGAAATTACCGGCAAGCTGCCGGAATTAAGGAAAATAAAAACCGGTGTTGCACACATTTTCATACAGCATACAAGTGCAGGCTTAACCATCAACGAGAATGCCGATCCCTCGGTACGCCGGGATTTTGAAACACATTTTAACCGTATGGTGCCCGAAGACACCTCCCTGTTTGAACATACGCTCGAAGGCCCCGATGACATGACATCCCATATAAAAAGCTCCATTCTGGGTCATTCCGTATCCTTACCTGTAACCAACGGCCGGTTCAACCTCGGAACGTGGCAGGGAATTTACCTGTGTGAACACAGGAATCATGGTGGAGCGAGACAACTCGTAACTACTTTGATGGGTACGTAAAGAAAAATTTTATCAGATATAATTTCATTGTGATGACTATGAATTGACTCATCCGATGACTCAAATCAGCCATTTCATCATTGACACGTCACTAAAATTATTTGAAATCACTTCTAAATAAATCCTTTTCATAATGGAAAAAACATATTCCATTCCACCAGATACCCGCATAGGTCATATTCATTTAAAAGTTTCCGATCTGGAAAGCAGTCTTGCTTTCTACTGCGGACTCCTTGGTTTTAAACTGATGCAAACCTATGGCGATCAAGCCGCCTTTATATCGGCGGGTGGTTATCATCATCACATAGGTCTGAATACGTGGGAAAGCAAGGGAGCCTCTCCGGCTCCTGTGCGAAATACCGGGCTTTACCATGCGGCGATTCTGTATCCTGAAAGGCGAGATTTAGCCCGGATACTTCAACGGCTGATTGATGAAAAGTATCCACTTACCGGAGCTGCCGATCATGGAGTATCGGAAGCGATCTATTTAGATGATCCGGATAAAAATGGTGTGGAACTTTACTGGGACCGGCCCCGGGAAAAGTGGCCGCTGGATGAGGATGGCTCACTGCAGATGTTTACAGGATCGCTGGATCTGGACGACCTGCTTGCCGAAAACTAATATTTCATTAATTAATGAGTTGATTCTCCAGTGCATAATGGGCCATTTCTATATTAGTGTTAAAGTTCATCTTTTCTTTGATCCGTGACCGATAGGTATGAACGGTATGAAAACTTAACGACAGCTTATTGGCGATATCATGCGCACTCTTTCCGGCGGCAATCAGGCACATTATTTCAAATTCACGGTTAGACAAAGATTCATGCAAGGGACGATTATCATGGTCTATTTGAAGTACCAGTTGTTCAGCAACAGTAGGTGAAATGTACTTTCTCTTTTGAACCACAATTCTTCGTATCGCAGTGATTAAATGATCAGATGTACTTGTTTTGCATAAATATCCCCACGCACCTGCCTTTAATGTACGGATAGCGAACCTCTCTGGTGGGTGTATGCTGTGCATCAAAATGGGTAAATCTGGGTAAAGCGTATGAATTTGTTTAATCAAATCGAGTCCGCTTTTACCGGAAATACTAATTTCCAGAATCAGTATATCAGGCAGATAATCATCAAGAATATTAAGCACTTCATTTCCGTCACTGGCTTCTCCCACCACCTGAAAATCTATCTGGTTATGAAGCACTTTCTTGATTCCTTCGCGCATCAGGGGATGATCATCAGCAATTGATACACTTATCATAATTCTCCTCTCAATTGATACTATTCAGAAACCGTATATCCGGTATTCTGATTTTATAATTTAATTCATTACCCAAGGGTACCGCGGACCGGATATTCACCCGTACAGACATGTAGATATTCGTTAAAAGAACCGAAAGCATCTACACTTTCAATAGCTCATCTCTAATCAATAAATTCCCAATCCGGCAGTGGCAACAATCTCTTTGTATCTGATGACACACTGCTTTTTTCTCTCATTACATATTCCAACTATAAAACAGCTGAATTTGTTTCAGGTAGAACTTTATCGTTTGTGAATGGATACGAGCTAACTGTTCGATTTCCGCCTGATACTGTTTAAAAATATAAAATTTTTAGTTTAAGTATCAAGATAATACAGGGCAGAAGATTAAAGAATTAACTGGAGATCTAAACTGTTATTTGAATACTTATTTAGAAAAACACCTAAGCCTTTTTAGAATAAACATGTAGCAATTATTGCTACAATAAAACCGCTTGATTTACTATTTAAGACCTGATAAATAAAACAAATATTTAAGATGATACAGTTAATCAGATAATCAGAGCAATTGTTAATTAACTTGCTCATCTAAAAAATAACCCTAACAAAAATAAAATAGAGAAAATGGCAAAAGATAAGAAAGAAGGAAGTATAGCAAGAGAGATAGAAGATTATACTGCGGAACTACCGTCAGATGCATATCTGTGGACTGCAGTTAGTGTAATGGGCGTTTCACTAACCTTTAAACTCTTACAAAAAAATGACCTTGCCCTGTTTGTGGGTCAATGGGCAGCTCCTATATTATTAATGGGAGTATATAATAAAATTGTTAAAGTTGAAGGATCAGATTAAAAGTAATGTATTGCAGAAGTGCTTTTTTCTGTACAGAATAAAATAATTAAAACAATAATTTATTATAACAGGATTTAACTATGTCATCAGAAAGTAATGTAAAAGAAAAAATGAAAGGTTCTAAAGTTTATGATCTTTTTCTTCATGAACTAAAAGATATATATTGGGCTGAAAACCACCTTGCCGATAAACTTCCTAAAATGAGTGATAAGGCAACCTCCGAGAAACTTGCGAAAGCACTCAAAAATCATCAAAAAGAGACAGAAAATCATGTCAAGCGATTGGAAAAAATATTTGAATCTCTGGGTGAAGAAGCGAAAGGTATCACATGCGAAGCCATGAAAGGCCTGCTGAAGGAAGCCGAAGATATTTTGGGCGATACAGATTCGAACTCGATGGTAAGAGATGCCGGAATTATAATTGCTGCCCAAAAAGTGGAGCATTATGAAATAGCATCATATGGAGCCCTGGCCACTTTGGCAAAAACGATTGGCAGTTCAGAAGCCGCCAGTCTTCTTGAGGATACCCTGGATGAAGAAAAGAAAGCGGATGCTACACTGACCGAAATTGCAGAGGAAGAGGTAAACAAAAAAGCAAAGAAAGAGCAGTAGCATTATCCATTTATAGCCCGCATGTTTCACAAGAATATATCTTTGTGAAAGTGCGGGCTATTTTTTATTACATTCCTGAAAGAGAGTAAATCAGCACCTCAAATAACAGAGCCATATGAGTAAAAAAGAGTCGAAAGAAGAAAAACTTCCAAAACAATCCCAATCACTTCCGGGCGAAGAATCGGAAATGGATCCTACCCCTGAGATTATCAGAGATTCATATAAAGGCAGCGAAAAACTAAAAAATAAAGTTACGCTAATAACTGGGGGTGATTCCGGTATCGGTCGTGCCATTGCAGTACACTTTGCTCGTGAAGGGGCAGATGTTGCTATCATTTATCTTGAGGAAGATGACGATGCCCGAACAACGAAAGAACTCGTTGAAAAGGAAGGTCGTAAATGCCTGATATTACAAGGGGATATCAGAAAAAAAGAATTCTGCGATAAATCCCTTAAAGAGGTATTAAGCACGTTTGGAAAATTGAATATACTTGTAAATAACGCTGGTGAACAGCACGTGCGTCAGGGAATTAAAGAAATGGAGATGGAAGATGTAGAGCGAACCTTCCAAACAAATATTATCTCCATGATTTATCTCACTCAAAAAGCAGTTGAACATCTTAAAAAAGGCGACTCAATAATTAATACAACCAGTGTTGTAGCCTATCAGGGGCGGGAATACCTGATCGATTACGGAGCAACAAAAGGAGCAATTGTCGGGTTTACACGTTCATTAAATGATGACTTGGGATCGCGTGGAATTCGCGTGAATGCTGTTGCCCCCGGTCCTATTTGGACTCCCTCAATTCCGGCGACATTCGACCCTGAACATGTTGAAGAATTTGGCAGATCGACAACCATGGGCCGCCCTGGCCAGCCTTCGGAGGTGGCGCCGGCCTATGTATTTTTGGCATCCGAAGACGCCTCTTATATCTCAGGTCAGGTTATTCATGTCAATGGTGGTGAAGCTGTAGGAAGCTGACCTTTTTGTTTAATCATTGTAAATTAAATACGTGCCCTGAAAGTGCAGGTTCAGGCAGGATTCATTTTTTGCTGATTTGTTTTTCTAAAATCTGTCAGTTCATAAATAAGAGGCTCCAGATCGAAAAGTGGCTTGGGACATTTTTCAAGTGATATTCGCTTGGTTTGCATTAAATCCTCTTTGCCAATTTTTAACACAACAGCTTTACCAGATACCTGAATCATTTCTGTACTTGCGGGCACCGCAAAATATCTTGTGGAGCTGCCAAACAGGTGATCGCAGCCCAATATAATATACTCTGCTTGTTCTTCTTTCCAGGTTGAGAACACTCCTGCAATAAATCCTATTTTTTCTCCATTCCGGTTTTTTACTACTGATTTCTTAAAACCTTTTATCACATTTATATCACGTTCATCTAACTTCATATTCTAAAAATCTCTCAATTTAATTTTTATATCAATATCAATAAGTAAGTTTGCAGATATGCCCTCTTGTTAACACTAACTGATTTTGGATTGAACCAGTGAACTGCATTTAAGTTTCAAAAAATACATCTGTAAAGAAAACGAATTGAGGCTGTCCAAAAAGGGCGTCAACCCGCACCTGATGTGCTCATTTTTTGAAATCCGTCGGCCGACGGAAAATCTCCGCTCTTAACACTTACAGGAGATGCCACTACATGGCGTGGCATAAGGTTGATAATGAATTTCCTGATTGTCCGCCCTTAATAGACAGCCTCAAATCCATTTGAAAATCATTCCAATGATCGTTCAAGTTGTAGAATAGATTTTTATTCTGTTGTAACAATAATTGCCAAATATTTTTAAACATGTTTCATTTTCCTGTTGCAAAATCCCCGGCCCGTATTTGCATTGTAATGATATAACTTGTTAAACCCGACAGGTATTGTGATCAGATTTTATTTATCGTTTCGATGTTGTGGTAATTATAGCTACATATAAACCACAAAGTTTGCTATTCAATTTAGAAGAGCGGGATAAGACATTAAATAGAGTGATGGGTTTAATCACTTAGAGAAAAATCACTAATCATCAAAAAAAATAAAAACATTATGAAATCAAGAATTTTATCCTCCTCCACAATTACCGGACAAAATGTCTACAATCTAAAAGATGAAAATATAGGTGACATTAAGGACTTAATGATCGATCCGAACGAAGCAGATGTTGTATACGCTGTATTGTCGTTTGGGGGATTTTTGGGCATTGGCAGCAAGTATTTTGCCATACCACTCGAAGCACTTCAGTTTTCTGATAAAGATGATACGATACGGCTGGATGTTGATAAAGAGAAACTGGAAAATGCCCCCAGCTTTGACAAGGACAACTGGCCAATGACAGCCGATAACAAATTTATAGATTCTGTGTACAGCCATTATGGATATCAGGATCGTCGGCGACGTACTACAGTCTAATAAATAATGTTTTTCTCTTATCAATAGACATACATCTATTTTATAAAGAAAAACAAATTTTTTACTACGCAACGACAGATATCCTTCATTTTAAGATTTAAATATCAAAAAATGTAAGGATATCTTTCTTTATGCAGCTATGTCCAGACTGATGGCATATGACCTGAACAGTAAGAAGTACAAGTACAACATTCGAAAGCTAAAATTAAATTAAGAGATACTATGGCATTATCAGACGATAAAAAAAATGACAGAAGAAAGGTTGACGAGAATACAAAAAATGAGGACCTGGAATCATTCAGGGAATCATCTGATGATGCTTACCAAACATCGGAACAGGGAGTGCGAATCAATCACACCGACGATTCCCTAAAAGCCGGTGTGCGCGGACCTACAATCATGGAAGATTTTCATTTCCGTGAAAAATTGACTCATTTCGACCACGAAAGAATTCCCGAGAGAGTGGTGCACGCAAGAGGATCAGCCGCCCATGGGTTTTTTCAGCCTTATGATAACGCTGCAAAGTTCAGCAAGGCTGGTTTTCTGCAGGATCCATCCCAAAAAACACCGGTATTTCTACGATTCTCAACAGTTGTGGGCTCTCGCGGTTCTGCTGATACAGTACGCGATGTACGGGGTTTTGCCACAAAATTCTATACAGAAGAAGGAAATTTTGACCTTGTTGGCAATAACATGCCTGTATTTTTTATTCAGGATGGGATCAAGTTTCCCGATCTTGTTCATTCTATCAAACCCGAGCCGGATAATGAGATGCCCCAGGCTTCAGCTGCACATGATACATTCTGGGACTTTGCTTCACTTACACCCGAGATTACCCATATGTTAATGTGGGTTCTTTCCGACCGTGCTCTTCCCCGGAGCTATCGAATGATGGAAGGTTTTGGAGTTCATACGTTTCGTTTGATTGACCACGAGGGAAAATCCCGGTTCGTTAAATTTCATTGGAAGCCCACCCTCGGCACTCATTCGCTGGTATGGGATGAAACCCAGAAACTGGCTGGTAAAGATCCTGATTTTAACCGGAAGGATTTATGGGAGGCGATCGAAAATGGAAACTATCCGGAGTTTGAACTGGGAATACAGGTTGTGGAAGAGGAAGATGAACACTCGTTCGATTTTGATATTTTGGATCCCACGAAAATTATTCCAGAAGAAGATGTACCCGTTATCCCGATCGGAAAAATGACGCTGAACCGAAACCCCGATAATTTCTTCGCTGAAACAGAACAAGTGGCATTTCATGTAGGCAATGTAGTTCCAGGCATTGATTTCACAAATGATCCCCTGCTGCAGGGACGATTATTTTCATATCTTGATACACAGTTGCTTCGCCTGGGCGGTCCCAATTTTGCTGAACTTCCGATTAACCGTCCTGTAGCTGATGTTCACAATAATCAGCGGGACGGATTTGGCCGGCAAAAAATTAACAAGGGCAAGGGAGCCTATCTGCCAAACAGTGTGCGCGGTGGTTGCCCAATGTCGGCGCCTGAAAATATGGGTGGTTACGTACATCATGCCGAAAAAGTTGACGGCCATAAAATCCGGGAAAGAAGTGACAGCTTTAAGGATCATTTCAGCCAGGCTACGTTATTCTGGAACAGTATGTCGAAGCCGGAAAAACATCATATTGTGAAAGGCGCACACTTTGAACTTGGAAAAGTGAAAGATAAGAAAATCCGCAAGCGTGTAATCTATGAACTGTTTAATCAGGTTGATCATAATTTTGCGGTGCAGGTTGCGAAAGGAGTTGGCATCGATCCACCCCCTTCCGGGGAAACCACAAACCATGGGAAAAAGTCGCCTGCGCTGAGTATGGAAAATACAGTAAAGGATACAATCAAAAGCAGAAAAATCGCTGTACTTGCCCTCGACGGATATAATCACTCCCATATAAAAGAAGTAAAAGAGGCGCTGATGAAAGAAGGAGCCCAGGTGGAAATTATATCCGAATCGGGTGATAATATAAAAAGTGGAACCGATGAAATTGAAGTTGACAAAACCTTTATCACGGCCGGTTCAATCATGTTTGATGCGATATTCATTCCGGGGGGCAATCAGAGTACAGAAGCATTAAAGGAAAATGGTGATGCTCTTCATTTCGTCAATGAGGCGTATAAACATTGCAAGCCAATCGCAGCTTTAGAAGAGGGAGTTGGTTTTCTTAAGGAATGCAGGCTTGTGGGAATTAATCTGCCGAAATCAGGATCGGGTGGAATAACAAGCGAAAAAGGTGTTGTGGCCGGAAATCCTGTTAAACTGGATGCCTTTATCGAGGTGTTTATTGAGGTAATTGCCCAACACCGGCACTGGGACAGGCAGAATATTGATAAAGTGCCGGCTTAACCTAACACCCCGACATTATGTCAGTCCGCCTTAATTTTTTAGGTTATATAATTTATTTACATTGAATGCTCTTATACCCTGTTGTTCATATGCTTACATAGGTATACATATAAATTTTAAAGATTATAGAATCCCTCTTTCCAGGATGTAACGTTAAAAATTCGGTTGGTTCAGTATATATGTTGTTCCCCTGATTAACCGAATACTCTGTCTGGACAGATAGCAGAATTTCCTCAAGACCACTCATGTCCCGTTCCTTTTCCGGTCTCCCTGAGCACAAGTTTGCCCAATTCATTTTACTAACCTATTTTTACCAATCATTTTTTACATCCTGTAACAAAAATTTTATTGGTGCGTAGTGCTTTTATTCGCTCTAACTAAAAAATAAAAGTACATGAAACCGCCTCAAAAAGTCCTCTCCCAGACAGTTCTGCTTATCTTTGTTTTTAGCTTTATGGCCTGTAGCGAGAATGAGCAGGCTGAAGATAATACTGAAAATACTCAGCTCATCCCCGTTGAAGTCAGTAATGTAAGCCGTGGTGATATCTCTGCTTACTACTCCAATACAGCCACGCTCGAAGCCGAACAAGAGGCTACAGTCGTATCAAAGGTTCGGGGAATTATTGAAGAACTGTATGTTGAAGAGGGAGACCAGGTAAAGGCAGGTCAGATCATTGCAAAAATTGAAGACGATCAATATCAAATTGAAGCCAGCCGGGCCAAAGCTACACTTGATCGTCTCTCCAATGATTTTCAAAGAAGCAAGGAGCTCTTTGAGAGAAACCTGATCTCAGCTGAAGCTTTTCAGAATTCCCAATATGAATATGAGTCGCAAGAGGCAACACACGATTTGGCACTATTAAATTTGGTAAATACTTCCGTTCGTTCACCCATAAATGGGGTTGTATCCGAAAGGTTTGTAAAAAAAGGAAATATGATCGGGGCCGATCAGCAACTGTACAGGGTCACAGAATTCAATCCATTAATGGCTATTCTTCATGTTCCTGAACATGAGATGTCAAAGATCCGGATAGATCAGCGGGTAGAATTAAGGGCTGATGCACTTCCAAATCAGCTTTTTGTCGGATACGTGAAACGCATGAGTCCTGTGGTAGATACACAAACCGGTACATTTAAAGTGACTGTATATGTAGATGAAACGGATGGGTTACTGCGTCCGGGAATGTTTAGCCGTGTCAAAATAGTATATGATACCCGGCAAAACACACGTATGATTCCCAGGTCTGCGGTTATAACAGAAGATTTACTTCATAGCGTGTTTGTAATTAGAGATTCTCTGGCTTTTAAAAAGAGTATACGGACTGGCTATAACAATGGTCAAAACATTGAAGTAACCGATGGGCTGCAAGATGATGAAATTGTGGTAACTATTGGACAGGGTAGCCTTCAGGATAGTTCCAAAGTGAGCATCATTAATAACCTGTAAACGATACGCTCATGAAAATCATCGATCTTTCAATCCGAAGAAAAGTTACCATCGCAATGTTTACTGTTGGTATTCTGCTCTTTGGAATGGTTTCTCTCTCACGGCTGAATGTAAATCTTCTTCCGGATTTGAGTTATCCTACACTCACCATACGAACAGACTTTGAGGGTGCCGCTCCGGTGGAAGTAGAAAACCTGATCACCAAACCTATTGAAGAAGCTGTTGGTGTTGTGAAAGGAGTTCAGCAGGTGCGGTCGATTTCCCGTGCCGGTCAATCGGATGTTATCCTGGAATTTGCCTGGGGCACTGAAATGAACATGGCCAATCTGGATGTTATGTCCAGGCTTGATGCCATTCCGCTTCCGCTCCAGGCCAAAAAACCGGTCACCCTTCGATTTGATCCCACCCTCGATCCGATTCTGCGATATGCTCTTTATTATGATGATGAAGCACAAATTTCACCTGATCAGCCAAAGGAAGGGGGAGTCGATTTTGTAGCTTTTGAAGAAGATCTTTCCAGCCCCGATGCCATTACACGGTTAAAAGGGCTGCGAACACTGGCCGATGAACAGCTTAAGAGAAATCTGGAATCTTCACTCGGTGTTGCTTCGGTTAAAGTCAGCGGCGGACTGGAAGAAGAGATCCAGGTAAACATCGATCAGCAGCGGCTTTCTTATCTGAATATTCCTATTGAAAACGTAACTCAAATATTAGGTGCTGAAAATATAAATCTGTCAGGTGGCCGACTTGAAGAGGGATCTCAGCAGTATCTGGTGCGTACCCTCAATGAATTTCAGTCGATTGACCAGATCCGGAATGTAGTTCTTGACAGAAATCAGGGGAATACGATCTATATGAAAGATGTTGCCGATGTGGTTCAGTCCTATAAAGAAAGGGAAGCCATTACCAGGCTTAATGGATCTGAAGCTGTTGAAATTGCCATTTATAAGGAGGGAGATTCAAATACTGTGGCTGTAGCTGGTATTGTGAATACACGGATGGATCAGATCAGGGACAATCTGCCTGATAATATGAAACTGGAAAAAGTATATGATCAGTCCGTTTTTATCTCTTCGGCTGTTAACGAGGTGAAAAATGCCGGAATTATTGGTGGTATACTGGCTGTAATTGTGCTTTACCTTTTTCTCCGCAATTTCTGGACAACCGTTATCATTTCAATTTCCATTCCGGTTTCTGTCATTGCCACCTTCAATTTGATGTATGGAAACAGTATATCTTTGAACATCATGTCGCTTGGCGGAATTGTACTGGGTATCGGGATGCTTGTGGATAACTCTATTGTGGTTCTTGAGAATATCGCCCGGCACAAAGAGCAGGGGAAAGGAATTATTGAAGCTGCCCGCGAAGGGGCAGGTGAAGTGGGCATGGCTGTGGTGGCATCCACCCTTACGACCATCGCTGTATTTTTCCCGCTGGTATTTGTACAGGGAATTGCCGGCCAGCTTTTCCGTGACCAGGCACTTACTGTTACTTTCTCACTGCTGGCGTCACTGGTGGTTGCTATCACTCTAATCCCCATGATGTCGTCGCTGGGAGGAACCAAAAAGGAACTTCCTCCGCTTGAACTGAAAGAGCCCCGAACCAAAGCCGGACGTATGCTTCGCGCTATCCGGATGTTCTTTTTTTATACAATCCCGACACTTTTCACGCGTGGCATCCGGTTTATTTCCCGGTGGATCGCTAAAATCTTTAAGGTCCTTTTCACACCTTTTGTCTACCTGTTTGATAAGACTTACCAGTCTACCGAACAAGTCTATGCTTCTATGTTGAGATGGTCTTTAAATCACAAAATTACGGTGCTGGTATCCGCCATTCTAATCTTCGCAGGTTCTCTTGCCCTGGTTCCTAAAATTGGAATTGAACTGATACCGCAGCTCTCCCAGGGTGAATTCAACATACAATTTGAACTTCCGCCCGGAACACCTATTGAGAAAACCGATGCAGCTCTGCGGGCCGTTCAAAACAATGCGAAAGATCTGGATGGGGTACGCACCACATTCGCTGTAGCAGGTACCGGTAACAGGATGAATGCCAATCCCGACGCCGGTGGCGAAAACCGCGGGGAATTAAGTGTATCTCTTGCCTCTGCTGTTTCTTCGGCGAATGAACAGCAGGTTATTGAAACCATGCGGAGTTCGCTGCAACAGGTACCCGGTCTGCAATATAAGTTTGGACGGCCGGAACTATTTACTTTTAAAACCCCGGTAGAAATAGAGATCAGCGGTTTCGACCTGGTAAATCTAAAAAAAGCCGGAGATGCTGTTGTAAGAAAATTATCGGATAATACCCGTTTTGCCGATGTAAAAAGTACAATGGAGACCGGAAGCCCCGAAGTTCAAATTGTGTTCGACCGCGACCGTGCAGCGGCATTTGGCCTGCAGGTTCATGAAGTAGCCAGCCGTGTTGTGAGCAACATACGGGGAGATGTGGCAACCCGGTATTCGTGGCAAGATCGGAAGATCGATATCCTTGTTCGTGCCCGGCAAGCCGACCGTGCATCCATTGATGATATTCAAAAATTGATTGTCAATCCGGGAAGTGAACGGGTGATTCCCCTGAGTGCCATTGCCTCTGTACAAGTTACCAATGGACCTGGCGAAATTCGGCGAATTGCTCAACAGCGAGTTGCGGTTGTTTCTGCAAACCTGAACCATGGAGATTTGGGCGAAGCTGCAGAAGAAATACAACAAGTTCTGTCTGAAACCATCCTGCCTCCTGGAATTTTTGCTCGGATCGGGGGTCAAAACGAAGAGATGACAGATTCTTTCCGTTCCCTTCTTTTTGCTCTTGCGCTGGCTGTTTTCCTGGTTTACCTGGTGATGGCTTCACAGTTTGAATCTCTGCTTCACCCGTTTATTATCTTGTTTACCATTCCCCTTGCGCTTGTTGGAGCAATTCTGGCTCTCTATTTAACAAACACAACGATCAGCGTTGTTGTATTTATCGGATTAATTTTACTGGCCGGCATTGTGGTGAACAACGCTATTGTACTAATTGATTTGATCAATCAAATGAGACAAAAAGGAATGGAGAAAATAGAGGCCATAAAGGAAGGAGGTAAATCACGGCTGCGTCCCATTCTTATGACAACATTAACCACAATTCTCGCTCTCCTGCCGCTTGCTATCGGATTTGGGGATGGTGCCGAATTGCGAGCCCCAATGGGAATTACCGTTATTGGCGGATTGCTGGTATCAACCCTGCTCACACTGGTTGTAATTCCGGTAATGTATGCCGTGCTGGACCGGAAACAGTATTCAATTGAGGAGGATCTATCATGAAAATCCCGCAACTTTTTGTAATGGATATAAAAGTCCCCTCCTTTCCAAGGAGGGAATTTAGGGGTGGTTCGATGTATTCTGTTAAAAGGAACCAAATCATTAATATATTTGAAAATATTAACCACCCCCGGAAGGCTGTCCAAAAAGGGCGTCATCCCGCACTCGATGCGGGATCTCCAATCGTTGATATGGCCAGGAGATACCGGATCGGGGTCCGGTATGACGGAATTGATAGAATAACTGCAATACCATGTCCTTTTGGACAGCCTCAGTCTTACAAACTACCCTGTAATTAAATCCGAAGCGAGGAATCAATCATGCATATAACCGATTTTTCTCTTCGGCGCCCGGTTACTACCCTGATGGTATTTGTCAGTTTGGTGGTGATAGGCTTCATAGCCACCCGGATGGTCCCGCTTGAGTTTATGCCGAATATCACATTTCCGGGGGCATTTGTTCAGCTTCCCTATCCCGATTCTACTCCTGCGGAAGTCAATGAAAATATAGCACGCCCAATTGAAGAGGTACTGGCAACTCTGAGTGGAGTAGAACAGATAAATTCCAATTCCGGCGAAAATAACGCCGGTGTTGTAGTTCTCTTTAAACAGGGAAATGATATAAACCTGAAGGCAATCGAAATCAAGGAGAAAATCGAAAGCATTCGCGGGCAGCTTCCTGATGATTTCGAATACTATGAGATTTTTAAATTCCAGGATGGTGATGCTCCAACCCTGCTGCTTCGCATATCCAGCAACCGTGATCTCTCGAACGCTTATGAACTGTTGAATCGCAATTTACAGCAGAGACTTGAGCGTATTCCCGGTGTGGGACAGGTGGAATTGTACGGAGTTGAAAAAAAGGAAATTCGAATTGAAGTAGACCCGGACAGAGTCACTGCCTACAATATCAATCTGAATGACCTTAGTACCCGGCTTCGCCAGGCTAACTTTTCTCTTTCTGCGGGTAAAATTTCAGACGCGGGCATGCGCTATATGGTTCGCCCGCTTGTGGATCTCTACAGCGTTGATGATATTGAAAACCTGATCATTTCGGGAAATAATATTCGGGTTAAAGATATCGCAGATGTTCGATATATGTCACCCGAAAGAGATTATGCACGGCATCTTGATCAAAAGTATGCAGTAGGCCTGGACATCACCAAAGAATCTACGGCAAACACAGTGGAAGTGGTTGATAACATCCTGGCCGAAATTGAGGAAATTAACAAACTTCCCGAAATGGAAGGCATCCAGATTTATGAGATGTTCAACCAGGCTGACGGAATCATGAGTTCTCTTCGTGAGCTCTTCAATGCAGGTATGATTGGAGCATTTTTTTCCATTTTTATGCTCTACATCTTTTTACGGCATTTCGGCACAACCATGATTGTTGCCACAGCAGTTCCTTTTTCTCTGATCGTTACATTGGGTTTTTTCTTCTTTCTGGACATTAGCCTGAACATTCTTTCAATGATGGGCCTTATGCTGGCTATTGGTATGCTTGTTGATAACGCCGTAGTGGTAACCGAAAATATTCACCGTTATCAGCGTATGGGCAATGATCCTAAAATATCATCCCTTCTGGGAGCCAAAGAAGTTTCCATAGCAGTAACGGCAGGAACGCTCACATCCATTATCGTTTTCCTGCCCAATGTTGTGAACGAGAGTTTTATTTCGCAGCATATGTATTATATCGGGATGGCCATCATCATTTCACTGCTGGCTTCACTTGTGATATCTCTCACTGTGATTCCGCTGCTGGCCGCAAAAATAAAGCCGCCGGCAACAGACCAAAAGAGAACGCTGATTGATAAGCTTTCCGACAAATATTCCTTTTTCCTGGAATGGCTGCTTGAACGCAGAAAGATCTCCGTTTTATTAATCGTGCTGCTATTTATAAGTGGTGCAATCCCTCTCTCTTTTATGAATGTGGATATGTTCCCCCGGGTGGAAGACAGGCAACTCAACCTGCAATATAATCTAAATGCATCTTACACACTGGAAACAGTGAAGCAATCTGTAGATCGTATGGAACAGTATTTATATGAGAATAAAGATCAGTTCGAAATCGAATCTGTGTACAGCTACTACACGCCTGATGTTGCCCAATCCACAATTAACCTTGTTGGCGATGATAAAGCCAAAAAATCTGCATCACTGATTAAAGAGGAGATCGCAGAAAATCTTCCTCAGATTGCCATTGGCCGCCCTGCGTTTGAATTTGTCAGCCGGGATAACTCGGAGCAGATCCGGGTCTATGTACAGGGAGAATCGATGCAGGTACTTGAAGAACTGGCAGAACAGATAGCCTGGAGGCTTGGCCGGATAGATGGGTTTACTGATGTTCGCTCTGAAGCCGAATCAGGCAGCGATGAAATTCGGCTGACCGTTGATCACGATCGCGCCAGGAACCTCGGGCTAACCTCCTCGGATGTTGCCAATATGGTATCGGGTGCCATGCGCGGGCAAACTATACAACGTATCAGGGGCGCGGAGGGTGAGATTGATGTGGTTCTGGCATTACGGGATGTAAACCGTCAAACCATAGATGACCTGAGAAATCTTCCAATTTCATTTGCTGATAATCAAACCGTAAAACTGGCCTCCGTTGCAGATATTGATCAGCGTGCAGGAGCTGGTCGTATTTTCCGTGAAAACCGAAGAACATCACTTGGTGTTACCATTAACCTGCAGGATATTACGTCTGAAGAAGCCAGGGCAGAAATATCAGAAGTAATGGACCAGATGATCTACCCCACCGGCTATACATGGAGTTATGGGCGAAGTTTCGGAAATGATATGGAGGCTATGAATACCATGCTGTTCAACATTGGAATTGCATTTTTCCTTATCTATCTGATTATGGCTTCGCTGTTTGAATCACTGCTGTATCCCACCAGTGTGGTTTCGTGCATCTTTTTTGGTGTGATCGGTATTTTCTGGTTCTTTTTTATCACCGGCACCACATTCGACCTGATGGCGTTTATTGGCATTCTCATTCTGATGGGAATCGTCGTGAACAACGGAATTGTGCTGATCGATCACATCAATCATTTGCGAAGTGAAGGGTATTCACGCCGTGAAGCTGTGATTCAGGGCGGCAAGGACCGGATGAGGCCGATTTTGATGACTGCAGGTACTACAGTGCTCGGTTTGCTGCCACTCTGTTTTGGCACCACTCAGATCGGGGGTGGTGGACCACCCTATTTCCCTATGGCCCGTGCCATTGTAGGCGGATTAACATTTTCCACCGTTATTACACTTATTGTTTTACCTTCAATTTATGTTATTCTTGATGATATCAGAATCTGGGGAACCCGAATTATTCGTACTTCGGCCGGTGGTGATTAGAGTTTATTCCGGAACTTACTTCGAATATATAATAGGTTTCATTGAATGTAATTTTCTCACAAATCTGACAGGTAAAAACCTGCTGGCCGGATTGTTTTAAAATTTTTAATCCGGCATGTATAGACTTGAATCGTGCTGTTGGATATATTAGAAGAAAGTGAAAAACATATTCACAGGAGTACCATTAGCTTTTTTCTTCTATCAATATCTTTATGGTAATTACGCCGGTAATTTTAAAATCTCCTGTCTTTTTTAATATCATACCTACATTTAGAACTTGAATAATCACTGCCAGATCCTCCCCACCATAAAAAACAACAAATGAAAAGACTACTGATTTTATCCATCATCTTATTACTGAGTACTATAAGTGCTCAGGCCCAGGAGATCAATACCGGGTTCAATTTTCAGGTTATTATACCGCAAAACGAATTCAGTGAAAGTATAAACACCAATGGACTTGGCCTGAATGTAAACGGTCTCTACCGTTTTGCCAATTCACCATTCGGTCTCGGCCTGGACTTTAACTTTAACAATTTTGGCAAAGACACCCGTGACGAGCCATTAAGTTCTACCATTCCTGACCTGAGAGTGAGAGTTGAAAATGAGTATAATCTGATTCAGTTGCTGGCGCTGGCAAAAGTACAGCCCCGCGACGGGGTGTTAAGACCCTATCTTGAGGGACTTGCAGGGCTCAACTACTTTTACACCGAAACCAGTATTACTGATCGCCGCCAATCGGCATCAGACCCGATTGCTTCCGACACCAATTTTGAAGACTGGGCGTTTGCATGGGGCGGTGGTACGGGATTGATGATTCGTGTATTTGATTACCGGGACAGAGAAATGAGAGACGAAACCTATAAAAATATCGGTGCGGGCTACATCAACCTTGGTGTTCGGTATCTGAACGGATCAGAAGCGGAATACCTGCGGGAAGGTTCGATCGTGCTGACAAACGGAGATGTACAATTCGATACACTTCAGTCAAGAACCGATATGCTGATGCTGCAGATTGGATTTGTGTTTCGGTTTTAAAAAAGAAGTGATCGTGCTACTTTGAGTCGGCTCAGGGATTCTCGCCACGGCGCAACGGCGCTAAGTTTTTTTTTGATGATGCTTAACTAAAATCTGAGTTGTGAAACCTTTTTGTGCCTTCGGCTAAACTCTCTTCACTCGCAGTTGGCATAATGGTGTAAAGTATAAATAAAGATCCCTTTTCAGTACCTGGAAACACGTTGCACCATTGCGCCGTTGCGAGAGTTGATATATATCCGATCTTTCCTCCCTAATCGGCTTATGGGTCTGTAAACAGGAGCCAATTACTGAAACCTGCTGACCCACTTCTCAAATGCATCCAGGTATTTGTCCATGTGTTTTCGGGATGATTCGTCAATAAGAACCCCATTCTCATCAAATTTATCACGGGCTCGAAATAGCAGGAATTCCGGCAGGGCCATGCAGTGCGCATTGATGGATTTAAGCGATTGCCTGAGCTGATCCTGGCTGCGGGCCGTTCCTGTTATTCCCGGAGATGCACCAAAAATCCCAACTGGCTTATCTCCAATCGGTGCATCTTTAGGCGGCCGTGTAGCCCAGTCAACCGCGTTTTTAGTCACTCCTGTCATACCGTGATTGTACTCGGGCGATGCAATCAAAATGCCGTCTGCTTCCCGGATGGCCGCTTTAAACTCCT
>CAYOLE010000040.1:0-1905 GCA_964404705.1 uncultured Rhodohalobacter sp.
TAATAAAACATGCTTCATTCAATGTAAACGATATAGCTTCAACTGGTAAACGCGTGAGATTAATTTTATAATACAGCAGAATACGCACATAATATTCACATACATTATAGTGACGTAATCTATTAGGCCAGCCTCAATTAAATAAAACTACTTTTGATCAGGGAGTAAACGGTTAGACTACTATTTCACTATCAGGAATATTATAAAGGGTCCTGACCGTACAATAGAATGCAACTCGAAAGACAGCAATGTATCATTTTTCAATCCAATCCTGCTCAATCCAGGGTTGTATTGGTATGCCATAAATCTGAATCCGGAAAAAAGCAGTATCAGTATTTGTTCAGAAATTTTTGCCAAATTGATTTATTCGGGGTAGTATATTCTGAATTGATTGTACAGTGAATCACGATATATGAATATACATAATACAACTCATCCTACAGTACTGAAGACGGTGTTCGTGCTTACCACATTTGTAATTTTTTCTTTAATCACCGTTCAGTGTACATCGTCTGAATCCGGTCTTATTGAACCTGAACAGAATTCGGCAATCGTGATTATCGGCAATAATCTTGGTTCCCGGATGATGCATTTCGGCTATTTTGAAAGCGAATTGCATCTGCGCTATCCGGATCACTCGCTGGTGATACGAAATTTAAGTGAGCCCGGTGATACACCTGGCTTTCGTCCCCACTCTTCGCGCGATACACCCTGGGCTTTTCCCGGCGCAGAACAGTTTCAGACCGAATACGCCACCAACTCCGGAAGTGAAGGCCATTTTCCCGAACCGGACGAGTGGATATCGAAATTCAATCCCGCAGTGCTGATCGCTTTTTTTGGATTCAACGAATCGTTTCAGGGTGAGACGGGACTTGATAACTATAAAGCAGAACTGGATGCGTTTATTCGTCACACTCTGAACCAGGTCTACAATGAGAACGGAGAAACAGAACTGGTAATCGTTTCCCCGATTGCGTTTGAAAATCTTTCTGAACTGCATGATCTGCCGGACGGTATGAAAGAAAATGAAAATCTTCGGCTCTATACTGATGCCATGCGTGAAGTAGCCGAACGCCATGATGTTCATTTCGTTGATGTTTTCCGCCCGACAAAAAATTGGTTTGATACCAATGATAACCAATTGACTATAGATGGATCTCAGCTGAACGATGAAGGATACAGAAGATTTTCAGAACTTCTTGCCGATGTCATTTTTGGCCGCACTGATACCTCAGCTGAAGAGTACAGGGAACGGGTACATGCCGCAGTACTCGACAAAAACTGGATGTGGCAGAATGATTACAAAATCCCCAATGGTGTTCATGCATACGGAAGACGATTTGAACCGTTTGGGCCGGATAACTATCCTGCTGAGATTGAGAAAATCCGCCAGATGACCGAGATTCGGGACACGGCGATCTGGAAAGCTGTAAAAGGTGAAGTAATGGATGTAGCTGCAGCTGATGAACAGACAATAGAACTGCCACAGGTAGAAACAAATTTTGACCCGGATCAGCATGGAAACCCTGAATATTTGTATGGTCAGGATGCGCTTGATAAACTGACCGTACCACCGGGATATAAAATTGAGCTTTTTGCTTCGGAAGAAGATTTCAACGATCTGGCAAATCCTGCACAGATAACATTTGATAATCAGGGGCGTCTATGGATAGCTACACTTCCCAGTTATCCGCATTACAAGCCGGGTGATACGAGGCCGGATGACAAGTTGCTTATTTTCGAGGATACTACAGGCGACGGAAAAGCAGACAGTCAGACCGTGTTTGCTGACAGTCTGCATCTGCCCATCGGTTTTGAGATCACCCCGGAAGGTGTCTATGTTTCGCAGGGCCGGGATCTGGTTCTTTTGTCGGATACAACTGGTGATGGCAGAGCCGACAGCAG
>CAYOLE010000040.1:2005-13430 GCA_964404705.1 uncultured Rhodohalobacter sp.
AAGTCCAGAAACTTAATTGAAGATGAACACCTCGTGCGACCAACATCAGGGCTGGAGATGGTATCCAGCCGGCACTTTCCGGACGAGGTTCAGGGTGATTTTCTAATCAACAACACCATCGGGTTTCTGGGCACGAAACAGCATACACTTGAAGAGAATGGCACGGGATATTCAAGCCGTCACCGGGTGGATCTTGTGAAGGGTGATGATCCGAATTTTCGTCCTGTGGATATGGAATTCGCCCCCGATGGCTCGCTTTATCTTGCAGACTGGCACAATGTGCTGATCGGCCACATGCAGCATAACGCCCGTGATCCTCTCCGCGATCATGTCCACGGCCGAATTTACAGGATTACCTATCCCTCACGGCCGCTGGTTGAACCGGCAAATATTGCAGACGCCGATATTGATGAACTTCTGGAGAATTTGATGCTTCCCGAAATCCGTACTCGCGACCGTACCCGCCGGGAACTGCGTGGCAGAGATTCAGGTGAGGTGCTATCGCGTATTAACACCTGGGTGGAAAATCTTGACGAACAGAACGGGAGATATGAGCATCACCTTCTTGAAGCATTATGGGTGACCTGGGGATTAAACCGGGTTGATACAAACCTGCTGCGTGAGCTGTTGGAGGCTGATGATTACCGGGTCCGGGCTGCTGCAGTGCGGGTGCTTCGGTATACCGGCCATCAGGTTGATGACCAGGCTGATCTTCTTGTTCGGGCTGCCGGGGATGAACATGGCCGCGTCCGGCTTGAAGCGATAGTAGCGGCATCGTGGCTCAGTGTGGATGAGGGGATCGCGATTTTAAACGAAGCGGTGAATCATCCGCTCGACGACTGGATGGCACCTTCTTACGAAGCGTCCATGGCGCACCTGCTGGGTGAAGTACCTGCGGAAATTACAGAAGAAGAGGTGGAAATATCTTTAACAGGAAATGAGCTGGATTTGTACCTGAAGGGCAGAGAAGTCTATGGCAGAGACGGCTATTGCGGCACCTGCCATCAACCGAACGGGCAGGGCCTGACGGCAGCGGGATTTCCGCCGCTTGCCGGCACACGGTGGGTGACGGGAAGCAGGGAGCGGCTGATCAAGCTAACTCTTCACGGGCTGGTCGGGCCGATGGAAGTACGGGGCGAGGAATATCCGGGCAGTGTGCCAATGACCCCTTTTAAAGGACTTCTTGATGATGAAGAAGTTGCCGCAGTGTTAACTTATGTTCGAAATAGTTTCGGTAATGAGGCACCGCCGGTATCACCTGAGCTGGTCCGGGAGGTGCGGGAGGCAACAAAAGAAAAATCAGGGTTCTACTCCCCGGCGGAGCTGCTTGATGAACATCCGTTTGAAGAATAAATAGGGTGAAACTTTCATTTATAACTGTGCTATTTTTTTTATTCTCGCAGAGGCCCGCTGATTAATTCGCTGATTTTCGCAGAGAATTTTCCATCAACAGATTAGTATTAGTTATCAGCGTAAATCAGCGATATACACAACGTAAATCTGCGAGAAACACAAAGGGAATTAACACTTAATACAACTTGACTTAATACTAAATTAAATATGAAGAAATTACTTTCACTAATCCTGATCATCAGCTTCTCCCTGGAATTTCAAATAGCGGCCGCACAACAGGGTGAAGAGTGGATTACTTTTGAACCGGAAAATGGAAACGGCCGGCATATCGTATTAATAAGCGGGGATGATGAATACCGGTCTGAAGAAGCGTTGCCGATGCTGGCAAAAATTCTGACGGAACATCACGGTTTTAAAACCACAGTTCTTTTCGCGATTGATCCGGAGACAGGAGAGATCAAACCCGATCATCAAACCAACATCCCCGGGCTGGAAAATTTGAGAAATGCTGATTTGATGATTTTGTTCACTCGTTTCCGAGAGTTACCGGACGATGATATGAAATTTTTTGATGAGTATTTGAAAGAAGGAAATCCGATTGTAGCCATCAGAACATCAACTCATGCATTCCATTATCAGCAGAATGTAGAAAGTCCATATGCAAAGTATGATTTCAGAAGCGAAACTGAGGGATGGGAAGGTGGATTTGGACGAAAAATTCTTGGCGAAACGTGGATAGATCATCATGGCGATCACGGCAGTGAAGGTACCCGGGGATTGATTGATGGGATCCAGGAACGACTGGATCACCCGATTTTAAGAGGTGTGACAGATATTTGGGGGCCTACAGACGTCTATGGAGTACGAGAACTTGAAGGAGATGTTAACATATTGGTTTGGGGCCAGTCGACCCGCGGCATGACCCCCGAAGCACCGGTTCTCTGGGAAAAATCGATTATGCCTGTAGCCTGGACAAAAGAATATCAAATGGATGACTCCGGCACAGGCAGGGTATTTACCACAACAATGGGATCATCTGAGGATTTTGAAAGCGAAGATTTAAGAAGGCTGATCGTCAATGCAAGCTACTGGGCACTTGAAATGGAAGATGATCTGCCTGAAACCATCAATGTTGATATTGTAGGGGAGTATAATCCCACGAAGTTCGGCTTTGGGGAATACCTCGAAGGTTTGCGGCCGTCAGACTATAAATAATAAATTTATTGAGATGAGTGAGATCATAACTGTCCAAAATATTATTGAAGTCAATAGAAACATCTGTTTTAATGGGAGAAAGATCGATTATTTACCATATTTCAAATCAATCGCAACAGTTCTCTCGCAGAGTTTCGCCGATTAAATCGCTGAGTTTCGCTGATGTTTTCTCCAGATATCGCGATTAAGCGCAATTCTGTGAGATACTTTGCGCTCATTTTTTGAACACGCAGTGAATATCTGCGAGAATAAAAAATCATTATCATTTATATGATAGTTTTTGCCGTAACAGAATCAAACGTTTTGGACAGGTGGGAAGTGAGATGACGAATAAATTCTGTTTTTGCCATTGCTTTTGAGCAAGCTATTTCAAATTGTATTTTAATAGCTATATAATTAAAATTTTAAACTTAATTAATCTATTCCTTGAGTGATATAAATATTGCCGTCGTTCCGGTTGCAGGTTTAGGAACCCGTTTGCTACCAGCCACAAAATCACAACCAAAGGAAATGCTGCCCGTCGGAAGAAAACCCGTAGTGCAATACGTGGTTGAAGAACTGAACCGGGTTGGAGTGAACAGAGTACTTTTTATTACCGGTAGTGGAAAAACATCCATTGAAAATCATTTCGACCTGAACCTTGAATTGACCCAGTCACTGCGGGAAGATGGGAAAGAGAATCTTCTATCCGAATTATCTTATGAGCGTGTGGATCTTCAATATTTTTACACGCGTCAACGACAGTTGCTTGGTCTTGGTCACGCAGTTTTATGTGCAGAGCCATTTGTTGGTAACAATCCATTTGTAGTTGCCCTTGGAGATTCTATTATTGGGATGCATGCCGAGAGTAAAATTGTGGATAAAATGAAAATATGTTTCCGGGAAAAGGGCGCAGATGCAGTAATTGCATTTGAGGAGGTACCGGCAGATGAAGTTTTTCAATATGGCATTGCCAAACCAAAAGGAAAGACGGACAGCGAAATTTTTGAAATTGATGATCTGATTGAAAAACCTTCAGTTAAGGAGTCACCGGGTAATTTGGCGGTTGCTGCCCGATATGTATTGGCCCCCTCTGTTTTTGAGGCATTAAAAAATACAAAACCTGGTGCAGGTGGTGAAATACAGTTGACTGATGCCATCCGGTTGTTAATTCAAAATGGCGGTAAGGTGTATGGCGTACGGTTAAAAGAGAACGAAAAACGTTATGATATTGGCAATTTTGATTCCTACTTCCGGGCATTTACTGAGTTTGCTCTTGCCGATGAAAAATTTGGAGATGATCTCCGTAAATATTTAAAAGATTTAGTTGATGCTGATCCTACGTAATAAAGCGTATGCAAGAGCTGGCTTTCTGGGAAATCCATCAGATGGATACCACGGTAAGACGATCTCGTTTATTATCCGTGATTTTTCTGCTGAAGTGGTACTCTATGAATGGGATAATGTAGAAATTGTGCTGGCTGAACAGGACCGCGCCCGTTTTCGCTCGGTCAACGATCTTGCCAATGATGTGAAGCTGCACGGATATTATGGCGGGATTCGCCTGGTAAAAGCCACAATCAAGAGCTTTGTAGAATATTGTAAAAAACGGGATATCGAACTTCACGATCAAAACTTTTCAATAAGGTATGCGTCAGATATTCCCCGGCAGGTGGGCCTGGCCGGATCGAGTTCCATCATTGTTGCTACATTGCGGTGCCTGATGGAATTTTATGATGTTCAGATTCCAAAGGAGGTTCAACCCACATTTGTATTAACGGTAGAACAGGAAGAACTGGGTATTTCTGCCGGTTTACAGGACAGGGTAATTCAGGTATATGAGGGGTTGGTCTATATGGATTTTAATCGTTCAGCAGAAAGGATTGTCGATGGATTCAAAACTTACACCTATGATCGAATGGATCCTGAATTACTCTCAAATATCTATGTAGCATATCACAATGGACTGAGTGAACCTACTGAGATTTACCACAACGATATTCGGGGGCGATTTTTAAGAGGGGAGGATGTTGTTGTAAATGCAATGAATAGATTTGCTGAAATAGCAGAAGAAGGCAAACAGGCGCTGATCACAGGTGATTATGATCGGTTATCAAAACGGATCAATGAAAACTTTGATCTGCGTAAAAGTATTTCCAGACTACCGGGGTGGCAGTTGCAAATGATTGAAAAAGCGAGAGCGTGTGGGGCAAGTGCTAAATTTGCCGGTTCAGGAGGTGCAATTGTAGGTCTTTTTGAAAATCAAAAAATACTGGATAAGCTTACCCAAACTCTGGCAACGATGGAGGTTAAGACGATCATACCAACTACTAACTGAATTACGCAGGTTTATAATCGATTCAGTTAGAAATATTTGGCAGCTCTCCACTTCATCACATCATTAAAAAAATACACAAATAGGCCAAACTTTGGTCCTGCCAAAAACAGTAGATTCCAGTTACTGCTGACTCTTTTCAAATGTTGGTAAATGAATTGATGGGTCAGCAAGTTACAGATTCTATTAAATTTAGGGTTTGTATCGGTTTAGTAGAGGATAAAAATACATTTTCCCAAGCTTTCAGATTAATGTGGTATTTATGAACTATAACTGGTGATTCTTTTGGCAGATTAACTGATGGCCTTCTGAGTAAATAATAAACAGGTGATTTGTTGCTCATTTCTGCACCAGGGTTAAAGGTTAATTAATTACTAAGAAATCTTATATGTCTAAAAATATTCTGTGTGCAGCGTTTTTTATTTTTTTTGGGCTATGTAGCTCTGGTTTCCAACAGGCGGAGCCTGCCCAACAAATACAGGCCTCAAAGCAGGGGGTTGATTCTACTGGGCAGGGTGTATTAATTGATGAAAACTGGCCGGTAATTGGCAGCGAACAGAAAGCCTGGACTCGATGGTGGTGGATGGGTAATGCGGTTACGAAAACCGGGATAACAAGCCACCTGGAAAAAATGGCAGAAGCGAATTTCGGAGGGGTGGAGATTTCTCCAATATATGGTGTGGAAGGGTACGAAGAGGAATCGGTTGTTTATCTGTCCGATGAATGGATGGATCTGCTGGTTCACACGGTAGAGGAAGGCCAAAGGCTGGGCATGCAGGTGGATATGATTACAGGCAGCGGCTGGCCATTTGGAGGTTCGCATGTAAACATTGAAGATGCTGCACGCAGGCTAAATGTCAAACAATATCGGCTGGAAGCAGGAGAGGATTTCAATCACCGCATACAGCAGGTAAACAAGCAGAACTTTGCAACTGCACCTCTGCATCTTTTAATGGGCTATTCGTCGCAGGGAGAATCTTCTGAGCTGACTGAATATGTGAATGAGCGGGGTGAGCTTGACTGGATTCCTGAAGAAAACAGCGGTACCTGGCTACTGGTAGCATTTTTTGAAGACTGGACAAATATGCAGGTCAAAAGAGCTGCAACAGGCGAAGGGGGACATGTCATAGATCATTTTTCCGAGCGTGCTCTTGAAAATTATCTCAATCGATTTGACACAGCATTTGAAAGTACAGAGAATGGTTTATTGCGGGCATTTTTTAATGATTCCTATGAGGTGGAAGGTGCAAACTGGACCTATGATTTTTTTGATCAGTTCAGATATTACCGGAATTATGATCTGAGGGAGTATGTGCCAGAATTTCTTGGAATGGATGGTTCCGAACGATTCTCGGAATATCCTGGAATGTCACCCACTGAAATGACCCGGCGAATCCGCGCTGATTTCCATGAGACGATTCATGATCTTGCACTGAATCGATTTGTGATTCCATGGAGCAACTGGGCTCATTCAAAAGGAAGTCTGTCAAGAAACCAGGCGCATGGGTTTCCTGCTAATATCCTGGATATTTATGGCGCATCCGACATTCCGGAAATGGAGATTTTTGGACAGGCTCAATTTCGAATTCCAGGTCTGCGCTCGAACCCCGACGTAAGCCATCGGGTTGATTCACCAAACCCACTGATTTTAAAATTTGCATCATCAGCTGCACATGTGGAAGGCAGAAACCTTGTAAGCTCGGAAACAGCAACCTGGCTGGATGAACACTTCATGGTATCTCTGTCGCAACTGCGTCCGCATGTGGATATGCAGTTTATAGCGGGTATCAATCATACCATTTATCACGGGTCTGCATATTCACCGCCGGAAGAAAGATGGCCCGGCTGGAAATTCTATGCATCTACACACTTTGCACCTTCGAACACTTTTTGGAATGATCTTGGAGATTTTAACAGGTACCTGGCTAAAAGTCAGGCCTTCCTCCAGGCAGGCAAACCGGCAAATGATATTCTGTTATATTTTCCAATCCACGATTTGTGGCATGATGATACCGGGGAAGCTGGCGATCCTTATTTTATCAGAGTACATAATCCCGAAGATTGGTTCTATGGAACAAATTTTGGAAATACAGCCGAAATTTTGTGGGACCGGGGATACGCATTTGATTATATCTCCGATCGGCAAATTGAAGGGTTAGAGTTTCAAAATAACTCTTTATTTACGGGTGATACACATTACCAGGCAGTTCTTGTCCCTGATGCAAAATACATCCCACTTGAGACATTAGAACGATTGATGGAAATTGCTGAGGCTGGTGGAACCGTAATATTCAAAAATAAACTGCCGGTTTCTGTAACCGGATTCCATAACTTCGAGCAGAGACAACACAGGCTCGATGAGATCTATCAACAATTGGATTTTATTCAAGAGGGACAGGGTATTTTTAAAGCCGAAGTGGGTAATGGACAGTTTCTGAAAGGGGAAAATACTGACCATTTGTTAGCTTATGCAAGAATTCAAAGAGAGCCAATTGTGGATACTGGTTTAAACTATATCCGCCGAAGCCATGAAGATGGCCACTACTACTATATCTCAAATCTGCATGCGGAAAGTATAAATAACTGGGTTTCAATAGGTACAGAAGCTGAATCTGTGATTATGTATGATCCTTATTCTGAGAAAAGCGGTTTGGCCCAGGTACGGTTGGATGGTGGAGGGCAGGCCGAAATATACCTTCAGCTGAAACCGGGCGAGTCCAGGGTTTTAAAAACTTTCCGGACTGCAGTGTCAGATGCAACAGACTGGGACTATTACCGGGTGAATGGAAACCCGGTTGCAGTTGAAGGGAACTGGAACATCCAGTTCATAGATGGTGGCCCTGTATTGCCTGAAAATAAATCTATTGACAAGCTGGTATCATGGACAACTCTCGGAGATACGGAGGCAGAAAGATTTGCCGGAACAGCAAGATATACAATAGATTTTGAGCTTCCTGATGGTACCGCAGATGCGTGGAAATTGAATCTTGGAAAAGTGGCAGAAAGTGCTGTGGTTTATCTGAACGGAGAGCAGGTAGCTTCTGTCTGGAGCCATCCTTTTGAATTGGAAATCGATAATAATTTATTTGAAAGTGGTAACAACCGACTAGAGATCGATGTTACCAATCTTATGATTAACCGAATTATTGATATGGACCGCCGGGGGATTCGATGGCAAAAATTTTATGATATCAATATGGTTAATATTAATTATCAACCTTTTGACGCTTCCGGCTGGGAACCCATGGAGTCTGGTTTACTCGGTCCGGTACAATTAATTCCAATGATAGAAACTGATGAAATTTAATTCTCTGGAATCAATGATATCTTTATTTACATCAGGTGAGCAATTTAAAGGTGAATACAGTCCGGTAGTTTTGCAAACAATTACATCCCTGTCTTTTATTTTCATATTGATCTTATTTTCTGCCAATCCTTTATCTGCCCAGGTAATAGGCGGCGTAGATTATTCCAACCGGAGTCACCTGAACGAGACATTTGACCTCACCCAAACTGATCAGGTTGGGCAGCGTTTTGCGTCGGAACATCTGACCTATGAGGATAAGGTGACCGGATTTGAAGTGACGTCACTGACTACTGCACGTCATTCCAATTCAACATTTTACCAAACGCATCCGAGCTGGACACCGGATGGAAGGTATATTGTATTTCGTTCGAACCGACTCGGAAGCGGCCACGCCTATGCGGTATCGCTGGAGGATTTTGAAATTGTGCAGGTGACCGGCGGTGAGGACGGCAATAATCTCCATCTTGGATGGGAAACAAACGTAGCTTACCACTTTCGGGGAAATCAGCTCATTGAACTGGATCTTGGTGAGCTGCTGTCCGATAGTGAAGATGGAACTGTAAATAATTCCTCATCATATGAAAGAGTTGTAACGGTGCTGCCAGTAGAGCTCAATCCGAGTGGAGACTTTGCCCTTGATGCAAACGAAGAGAGACTCTTCTTTATCTCCCGTACAGACCAGGAAAATTCAACGTTCTACATGATTGATCTTGAATCGGGAGATCTGCAAAAACTGCTGGAGGTTCCGTTCTGGGCGAATCATCTGCAGGCAAACCGATGGGTTTCGGGTGAGATGATTTATAGCTGGGAAACGCGCGGAGATTCCCCGCAGCGAATCTGGATGCTGACTGTTGATGAAAATGGAGAAGCAGAAACGCGGCCGGTTTATGAAGAAACAGACCATGAATGGGTCACACATGAAGTATTTATGGGACCAGATCATATTATTTTCAATATGATGGGGCATCTCGACCGGATGCGTGAAAACAGTTCTACAGGGATCTATGTGAAGAATATTCGCACGGGTGAATATGAAAATATAGGGCAGATAGGTGGTTCCGGCTACTGGCATTCCTACGGCACACCAGATTTAAAATGGGCTGTGGGCGACAACTTTGATGGAGATATCTACCGGTTAAACCTGGAAACGGGTGAGCACACGCTTCTTACAACGGGGCACAGACCTTCGGGAAACGGACCGTTTACCGGGGATGCACATTCGCATCATTCAATTAGCCCCGATGGGAAATGGCTGCTTTTTAACTCCAGTTATTATACGGATAATGATATTATGATGATGCCGCTCCACCCTGAAAATCACCAGGATTAAACAGAAAAGGGTAGTAATGAAACGAAAAGCATTTAAAATGAAACTGAAGCCTGGCTGTGAGGAAGAGTATAAAAAAAGACACGATGAGATCTGGCCGGAACTTAAAGATGCTCTGAAGAATGCCGGAATTTACGACTACTCGATCTTTCTGGATGAACAGACTCACACATTGTTTGCGGTTCATAAACTGAAAGAGGAACACACATCAGATCAGCTTCCGGAACTCCCGGTTATGAAGAAATGGTGGGATTATATGAGTGATATCATGGAGGTGAACCCCGACAATTCTCCGATTGCCACACCACTGAAAGAGGTTTTTTATATGGATAAAGAATAGGCTGGAATACAGATACTATTCCAGCGATTCGATATATAAAACAATCGAATTAATTTCATCTTCAGAAAGTATTCCCAGAAAAGAGGGCATCCCTTCATCGTATCCTTCTACAATACGTTCGGCGGGATGCAGAATTTTATGACGGATATATTCCTCATCAGCAACTGTTGTTGAGCCATCCCTGAATGTCCGTTCTTTGCCGATCAGTCCTTTTAATGTGGGTCCCACACCGGTTCCTTCGCTGCCGTCAACGGTATGGCATCCCATGCACCCTGAACGCTGAAAAAGCTCTTTACCGCGTTCTATAGTTACGGGTTCACCGCCTTCATCGAGAGACTCCAATGCAGAAGCGTCGGTAAACAGATCGTCAACGTCAAAACCGCTAAATCCTTCAGCCAGCAGATCCATTGATTCTACATGATTTACAGTAAACCAGAAATCATCATTCATAGAATGATCATCTGACGCTTTTAAGCTGTAGGATATCTCCATCTGCTGGACTTCTTCGATGTTGGGAATTGCCAGGAACACACCTTTGCCGTCATCCGACACGTGAGCAGAAAAAACCGGAAGAAGCTCCTGTCCGGGTGAACCATCCAGTCTATAATGTCCGGAACCATACTCTTCGGTACGCATGTAGTTCCAGCGTTCTACTCTGTAGTTGGAAATTTCACTTGCGGATTCCGGATCAAGCTCGCTATCAAACCGAAGAGCTATACCCTGCTGACGCACCTTGAATGAATTAAGCATATAGCTTGGCTGGCCCGTATGACGGAGCCTGAGAAGTCCGGTCATTCCATCGGAGTTGGTTCCCCAAAGCGTAAATCCGGCAATATAAAGCTGTCCGTCTGACGGGTGGACAGTTCCCTTCATGGTGGGCACAGGATAATTTGCAGGGATAACAATTACCCCGCCCTGAACGCCCTGTTCAGTGGAGTCTATCAGAACTCTGAACAGCCCGGGCCTGCCATAGGAGAAATGGATCAGATCACCACTCAGGGGACCCATCTGATTACCGGTGATCCAGGCCTGACTCATTCCGGAGCGATCAACATTGTGAGGAATCCAGAGCAAGGGTGGAGTGATTTCTGGTATCTGTTCCCTGTGGGCTGTGGCCGGCACACCATAATAATCTCCTTCATTAACTGCCAGAATTGGAGAAGAGGGAACATGATGTCCTTCCTGATCGGAAGCGGTCAGGAAGCCGGTCTCCGGATGTATCCCAAGATAGGGTCCCCGAAACCCGCTGGCGAAGATCTCAGCAGAGCGCCCATCCTGCGAGATTTCAAGAACCACTCCACTGTGCTGGGACCCGGCCCGAATACCACGCTCCACAGCTTCTGTCAGTGCATGGGGACCCATATCAAGTGCTGCACCTTTGGCAACATAGAATCCTCCGTCCGGTTTTGCCACAAAGTCGCTGGCCCACTCCCGTGTCTCAATCGACTGCGCCATCAGGTTGGAGAAATTCTCGTAATAATCTGCGGACCCGTTCCCATTCAAATCGTGAAGCCGGACAATACCATCTTTGCCATAGGTGTAGATTTCACCCTCCACAATTTCTATACT
>CAYOLE010000040.1:13530-19126 GCA_964404705.1 uncultured Rhodohalobacter sp.
TATTCCATCTACAATCCAAACATCTCCTTCAAATGTAACAACGGCTGCGCGGCCATCATCAAAGAAGGCGATATCCACTACACGCACATTTCGATCCCACGGATTGGGTATCGGCAGGGTTAGCTCATCCACAACATAGGCGGAGGTATCCGGCGCAATCTTTCCACGGGTATACACATCATCTGCCCAAAGATTGGTTCCGCCTTCATCATGGTCCGGAATGTGAAACGAGGCTTCCGACATTGCCTGATTGATCTCTTCAGAAGATTCTTCGGAACCATTCCAGATCATCAGCGTAAATTCGACCGGATCTTCCGATTCCCGGACCTGCACAACAGCATACCGGCCGTCTGTCACACTGAGTTCTGCATTCTCACTATCTGAAGAGAGTGCAAAAATTGTTTTTTCATTTCCGCTATTACGGAACTCCACACGACCCTCCGCTGATTCAAAATCTGTAGCGTTGGATAGTTCTCCCGCGGTAAGTGAGAGAGCAGATGCCGGGGAGTCGATGCGGAAAGTACGGGTGAATACTGTTTCACCACCAGATTCTATACTCCCGGGAAATTCATAAATGTCAGTATTATCTATAGTGTAGTAAAGTACCGGACCCTCGTCAGTGACATACAAGCCATTCCAGCGCCCCATCTCTTGCGGCATAGGCCCCCATGAAGGTTCATCAGGATGCGGCGCAGGCGGGCGCGGATCTTCAAAATCAGGTTCACCGGTGCTCCAACCGGGATACTGGCCTGTAACAACATCAGGTTCGGCTGGAAGTTCCACCATCTTGTCGTTTCGTCCCAAATAATCGGGATACGATTTATGAGACACACCCTCCATGGGTACAAAATCACCGGTCCAGGCGGCAGCCCAGCGGAGCATGTCGGTATCAAAACAGGCGTAGGACTCCTCACCGAGAATGAGCGCCATACAACGGGCGGCCACGTTGTTCTCGATAAACCACTCATCTTCGTGTCGTATCATCATCGAAGTGGTTATGAATGGAAACTCGCGTTCCACAAACGGGGCAAATTCAACCTCATCAAAATTTACATCAGTGATATGCTCCGGTTCTCCGGCACATGCCGAAATCGATAGAACGATGAGCAATAGTAAAAATATGATGGATCTCGCAGATAATATTTTCATAGATGATGCGCTTATTGATTGATCACAGACTTATTGTATTTTCACGGTTACACCTACCGGGTTGGCATAATCCTGCCACATTTGATTTATTAATTCTGTATCCGGCTCACCGTCATACGTGATATATCTGTACTGAACCACATAGGGAGATCCCGGTTCAATGGACATATCTCCGAGCTGAACAGGTGCGTAGTTGAAAAACGGTTCCTCAGGGTGGATCCGAACAGTCTGTGGATGTCGGAAGTTGGATGGATGGCTTAAAATTGAGATACCTGCAAGTTCTCCTTCACTATGACCGCCAATATGAGTCCAGCGAACGCGGGTTCCATGGCCGTCCCTGCCAAGTCCCCCGGACGTTAAAAAGGTTGCGTTATCTGGATCATCCCAGTCCACATGTCCTCTGAAACCAACCCCGCCGTACCGGTATTCCGGCAGGATAAGAGGCTGGGCCGTGTTGGTGGTCTGCGTTACTTTCAGATCAAACACATGGATACTTTCTGCAGCCGGAGAGGGATAGACCCTCACCTCCCATTCTTCATTAAGAGCAATCACCGGTGCTGATGCAGACAAATCCACAAAGTGATGTTTTGCCCGAAAACCGGCCTGAACAGGACCTTCCCAGGCCACATCCAGCGAGTCTTGCTGATCAACCCGGCCGGTGTTAAGGTGCACATTCCAAAAATCGGGGGTTCGTCCCTGAAATTCGGTATTTGTCCAGGCCGACCAGATGCCTGAGTGGTGGGGATGCTGATCGGCGTTGAGGTGATTGGTGAGAACAACACCGTTTGGCGAAAGAACCGGATGAATATATCCACCCCGTTTATACCGCTCATCCAGCTCTTCGGGCGGATTATTGAAACCATGAAAATAGCTGATTACATCATTGCCATCTGTACTGAAGGTAATTGTATTTTCATCTATCCTTTTTGATACGGATGGAGGTACGGTTACCGGTTCCTGTATAAGTTGATATGTGCGGGATTCGCCGGCAGATAATTGATTGAGAATAAACCACCCCCGGTTTTCCTCATCTACCTGCAGATTGATCGTATCTGACTCATTGTTTTGAAGTCTGTAAACTCCCGGATCCACGGTTTCGGGGAAATAGAATGATACAATCGATTCAGAGCGGTCGATTTCTCCTGCAGAAACAGTAATTGAATATGTCTGCGCCATGGATTGACAGTTCATCAGAGTCAAAAACAGTGAAAGTGTCATGACTAATCCGAAAGTAATTTTACAAAATGGTTTCATTTGATAGTATGATTAATTCAGCTGGATATTGAAGCCGTGATCTGACCAATTTCGATACCCAGGATGGCAGTGAATAAAAAGTAGGTAAGGAGTGTTACTAAAATTGCAAAAAAGATATTCAGTAGAAAACCTGCTTTTGCCATCTCAGGAATGGTCATTACACCACTTCCATAGACAATGGCATTTGGCGGGGTGGCAACCGGCAGCATAAATGCACAACTTGCAACCAATGCAACAGGAACGGCGAGCAGCAGAGGATCCTGTCCGATGCTTATGGCAACTGAACCAATGACGGGGAGAAATGCCGCAGCCGTAGCAGAATTACTGGCAAGTTCTGTGAATGTTATGATGACAAAAGCTACAATTAAAATGATCAGTATAACGTGCCAGCCGGAAAGAATCCCAAAGTAGCCTCCTACCCATTCGGCCAGACCGGTACGCTGGATAGCCCCGGCAAGTGATAACCCTCCGCCAAAGAGAATTAGAACTCCCCAGGGAAGCTTTTCAGCATCTTTCCAGCGCATTAAAAAAATAGAATTTTTCAAATCCACAGGTGTTAAAAACAGAAGCAGGGCTCCAAAAATGGCAATTCCCGCATCAGACAGACCCGGAATAAAACCTTCGAGCAGTGGTCGGATCATCCATAAAACAGCAACCAGGGTGAAAATAACAGCGACCATTACTTCCGGCTTTGATATATTTCCCAATCGTTTCATTTCATCAAGAATATATTCTCTTCCACCGGGTAAGGATTTTATACGTACAGGATATATGATGTTTGCCAGCGTATAAAAAATGACCGGCAGGCCAAAAATTACTACGGGAACTCCAATCATCATCCACTCGGCAAAATTGATCTCAATGCCGTAGGCATCGTTTACAAATGCAATCATCAATGCATTGGTAGGGGTGCCAATGACCGTGCCCAGCCCGCCAACACTGGATGAAAATGCGATAGCCAGCATAAGAGTTAAGCCAAAGTTATGATATTGTTTTTGATCTTCAGGAGTGTGTTCGGTTGTTTTGGTGAGAAGAATTACCGACATGGCAATTGGCAGCATCATCATGGTAGCTGCAGTGTTGCTAACCCACATGCTCATAAAAGCTGCAGAGACCATGAAACCTGCAATTATACTTCTTGGTTTTGATCCTATCAGGGCAATTATGTTAAGAGCAATTCTGCGGTGCAGGTCCCAGCGCTGCATGGCAATTGCGATAATAAATCCTCCCAGAAAAAGGAAAATCATCGGATTGGCGTAAGGTGTGGCAGTTACGGCGATATCACCAATGCCAAGTACTGGAAAAAACACGAGTGGAAGCATGGCTGTGGCAGATATTGGAATCACTTCGGTTACCCACCAGGTGGCCATCAGCAGGGCAACGGCTGCAGTTCGCCAGCCGGCGGTGCTCAGCCCTTCCGGTGAATCGGACAGAATCATAAGCAGAAAAACCAACAGCCCGCCAATAAAGCCTATCCACTTTCCCGGACCAACCGATCCGTTAGTGGATTCAGCGAGGGCAAAACCCTCAGTGGTACTATCTTCGGAAGTTTTGTCTAAATCTTTTTCTGTATCAGTTTGTTGCATTCTACCTCATTATCTGTTAAGGACCGGGGCCGTTAAAATAATCTCTACAATCGGGGTACAGTCAATCCTCCATCCACCATAAATACTTCGCCGGTTGAATAGGGGAAATCCCCGCTGACCAATGCCAGTACCGCTTTAGCGACATCGTCAGGAGTTCCCCATCGGGGTTGAACCATCAGCCCGTCAGCGATCAGTTTGTCGTACTTATCGGTGACTCCCGATGTCATATCGGTTCGGATAACCCCGGGGCGAACTTCATAGACCGGGATGCCGAATTCGGCCATGCGCACGGCCCAGACCCGGCTGTGCATCGCCAGTGCTGCCTTCGACATACAATAGTCCCCACGATTATGGGAGACGACAGTTGCCGATATGGATCCAATGGTAACAATGGTTCCTGAATATGATACTTCCTGTTTTTTTTGTTTTGCCATCCAGTTTGCAATGGCTTGCGTGAGAAAATAAGGCCCTTTCAGGTTGATGCGCATCAGGCGGTCAAAACTTTCTTCAGTTGCTTTAAGAGGATCCAGGCGTTCTTTTGGAGCCACACCGGCGTTGTTGACCAAAACGTTAAGGCGGCCGAATTCAGATCGTAGTTTATCAACTATGTCTCCGCGATCTTCATCAGATCCAATATCCCCCTGACAATAAATTACTTTACTTCCATGAGAACGGAGCTTTTCCAAAGTTTCTGTAACTGCATTTTCTTCTCGAACCCCGTTAATGGCTACATCATATCCATTTTTACACAATTTGTGGGCGATAGCCAATCCAATGCCTCTGGAGCCGCCGGTAATCAATGCTGCTGGATTCATTTTTCTGTTTTTGGATGTTTTAAAAATTTAATTCTACGCCAAATTTTCACTACAATCTTCTCACTTTCCAATGCCATTAAAAAAAGTATAGTACTCTTCGTCGTTAACGATGCGCGTAAGGTAGAGCGCCAGCTCCCGCATATGATAATCCCCCCACATGCTCGATTCCCCACATGGAATTTTTTGTCCATTAGGTACAAAATCCCACCCGTTTGGCCTGTGATATATCGAATGGAGCAGCAGACCCTGGTGGCTGTTATCCGTACTGAGGTATGGTTCTTTGAAAAGTGTTGCGGCAACTGTCAAACCTGCCTGCCAGTATTTCCGGCTCTTCTCTTTATCTCCTTTAGATTCCAGGTAATGACCCAGCCGTAATAGTCCCTGGGCTCCAATTGCTGCCGCTGATGAATCCACAGGTTCGTAATCATTGTATGGATCGGCTACTTTGCTGGTATAATCTCCAAGCTTATGCAATTGTGGTGCCCCGGTGTCCCAATAGGGGATACCATCAGAAGATGTGTTGTCGATATAAAAATCACAGGTTGCCCGGGCAGCCTTCAGCATCATTTCTTCAATTTCCTCACGGCCTCCATAGTTTTCCAGTTCATCGTCAGCAACAGTTTTCAGAAACTCGAGTTGCTCCGGAAAGCCGCACATTGCCCAGGCAAGTCCGCGAGTCCAGGTGGAAAAAGGAGAGTAACCCTGCTGGGAATTCGGGCATCGAAACTTTCCGTCTGTAATATTAAAAATAGCTTCGTGCGTGGTACGTCCCCAAATGTCATATGAGTCTCT
>CAYOLE010000041.1:0-1502 GCA_964404705.1 uncultured Rhodohalobacter sp.
TCTGAAGTCACTGTAAAACAGCAATCAAATTTCTCTCTTCCGCTTGGTTTTTCAGCACTTACCAATAAAATTAACAAGTATGTAGATAAATTTGTGGTTTCTATTTTGCTACCGGCGGCAGCTTATGCTGAATATACCATAGGTGCGCAGGAGGTGCCGGTTATACGGGTTATTCCATTTGCTGTGGGTTCTGTTTTGATCAGCCGATATGTAAGCCTGCAGCTTGAAGATAAAAAAGAGGATCTTCTGAAGCTTTGGTATAAAGGAGTGGAAAAAGTAAGTCTACTTGTGATTCCTCTTACGATTATGTCGATCGTAATTGCCCCCGATCTGATTTCACTGATCGCTGAATCAGAAGGTACTGATTACTCAAATGCCGTAATCCCCTTTCAAATTTATAACCTGATCGTTCTGATGAGAGTTACGCATTATGGAAGTATTCTTCAGGCTTTTGGCGATACTAAAGGAGTATTCTATGTAAGCATCAATCTTGTGGTCGCAAATGTAATCCTCAGTATTCCATTTACAATAATGTGGGGGATTAACGGCACGGCAATATCAACATTGATTGCTAATTTTTACAACTGGTTTATAGTTCTGCGAAGAATTGGCGGCCATATGGAGCTTCCATTTTATAAAGTACTGCCGTTTCCTTTTTATCTGAAAGTGATGGGTACGGCGATGTTGGTGGCTATTCCGGTATGGGTGGCGCGGTTCAATTTTATCGAACCCGACATGATTATTCGAGGGCTGACATTTAGCATTGTGTTTTATTTATTGTTGTTCAGTTCAGTTGGAACTCTCTTTAAAATCATCACCCCGGACGATTGGAGTAACTTTAAGAACTGGATTATGCTAAAGTTTTTAAAAGGAAAGGATGACTGATACTTATTAGTACCTTCAACAGGCTAAAGTTTTCTATACTGCCAATTTAAAAGACTGTAAACTTGAACTCACATACTCTTTTTCTCAATAAGTGATTTATAAAGTTTTTCCGTTTTCCGGATCTGTGTTTTGATGTTATGTTCTTTTTCTACCTCTGTACGTCCGTTTCGGCTGATGATTTTTACAAGGTCAGGATTTTCTGAGAGTTTAATAATTGAATCACGGATTGCATCGGGATCCCGCTCCGGAACCAACAGGCCTGTTTGTTCATTCTTTACCAACTCCGGCAAGCCGGCATGGTTTGATGCTATTGCAGGAATTCCGGTTGCCATACCTTCCACGGTGGTTTGCGGAATTCCTTCTCTGTCTCCATCTTTTGCCTGCACACTGGGTACAATTAATATATCATGCCTGTAAAGTTGATCTATAATAGCATCATTATTCGTAAATCCTTTAAAATTTACTTGTTTTTCAATTCCAAGAGCCACTGTTTCCTGTTTTAAATCCTCCATTAATTCGCCATCTCCAAAAATATTTAATTGTAAATTTGGCAACCTATCTTTCAGCATATGGATTGCTTGCAATGCATAGGTAAATCCTTTTTTCTCCACAAGGCG
>CAYOLE010000041.1:1602-3682 GCA_964404705.1 uncultured Rhodohalobacter sp.
TGTCCATAGAAGTTTACAATAAATGGTATCCGGTATTTATTGATAACTCGAATCAGCCTGTAAGAATCAAGGCCAAAGTGGCCGTGAACTATATCAGGACGCTCTTTTTCAAATACATCAAATAAAAAGCCGGGACTGCTGTTTATTTTCAATTTCACCGTGTTGTAAAGACCCCGAAATCCTTTATCGGGCATTTCATAAACCTTTAAATCTTCTGTGTAGGCATTTTTATAACAAGTAGCAATGACAGGATCAAACTCCTCGTGATTTCTGACAAGCCGGTCTATAAAAGTTTCAGAACGATTCAGATACGTTGTTTTAAAGTGTAATACTTTCATTGAAAAATTTAGAAATTATGAGCTTAGGAACAACTCTTTTCAAAAATAATATTTGAATCTTCTTCATTAGAAGAACATAAAAAATTATATTTGTTCCGAATGAATTTTCATTGTGATAAATCATCAAAGTAACTGATGGCTAACAGAAAAAAGAAGATTAAGAGAATTTTTATTTTTTTTCTCTGCTATCTGCCAATTCAATATGCATTGGCAGGAATAATAGGATATTATAAAGCTGAACCGTGGCCGGCATTTCTATTTCCAGGATTTAAAAATGTGTACGTTTATAACGGTTACTATGCAATAAATGATTATTACCTTGAAATTAGTCATTCAGTAAATGAATCTCCTTCCGTTCTTACTCTTCAGAAATTTTTCGATGATATTCCTCTCTCCATGCTTGCAGGGTTTATGCGAAGTAATCTTATTGAACAGGAACTGGTGAATGATTTTTCCGATGAAACTCTCAGATGGCTTGAAAGCAGGGCTGAATTAAAAACAGGTCACGCCACGGAGCAGATCGAACTCTTACATGAACGTCGATTTATGCATAGAAAAGATGGAAAACTATTACAAGACTCAACCCAAATTGTGAGCCGTATCCAACTTTTGAAAGGAGAGTAGGTTGATTTCCAACAATACCTTTGAAAATTGGATATTTGATAGCTATTCACCCGGCGCTAATGGGCTGGCTCTCTACAGAATATTTTCTTCACTTTTTTATCTATTTTTTCTTTTACCCGATTTTGAGTTCTATTTAACTCTCGCCTCTTTCCCTACAGATTTTTTTACCCCTCCGCCCGGACCCATGATGCTTCTTGAAGATTTTCCGCCTGCGTGGATTCTTCAGTTGGTTCATATTTTATTGATTTTAAGCTGGGTTTGTGTGCTTTTGGGCTTCAAAACCAAAAAAGCATCAATAACTGCCGGTATATTTATGATGATACTACAGGGAGTCATGTTTAGTCTCGGTAAAGTAAATCACGAAATTCTATTATCTGTCACCCCAATTTTGATGGCTTATTCTAACTGGGGCGCTGCATTTTCGTTCGATTCATTGAACCAGAAAGAATCAAAAAAAACTGAGGGTTGGCCGCTTGTACTTTTGGCACTCTTCATCGGGTTTATGATGTTTTCGGCGGGGTTGCCAAAAGTAATTGGAGGTTGGTTAGATCCATCTACACAAGCTACCAAAGGTCACTTACTTAACCAATATTTTGTAAGAGGCCGGCAGGATCTGCTTGCGGATATAGCCATACAAATTGACGCTGCATGGCTGTGGGAATTCCTGGATTGGGCTACTATCATTTTTGAAACAGGTTTTTTGATTGCAGTTTTAAAGGCAAAATGGTTTCGGCTGTTTGTTTGCTTTGCTGTCCTATTTCATTTTTCTACAATGATGACGTTGAATATTGCATTTTTATCAAACTTTATGGCTTATGCTGCTTTTTTCAAATGGGATAGTTTGTATCAGTATATGGGAAAAAAATATTTCGATGGTTATACGCAGACACAAATTATCTTAAGGGTCTTATTTTTTGCAATGTCTGTTTTTCTCTTTTTTGCCATACTCAGATGGGCTAGTGAGGCAGAGGTACTAATGTCTTTCACGGAGCCTTCTTTTCATGAAGTTGTACTTCTAAGTTTATTTTTGATGATTGTCAGTATTTTGGCAATAAAAAAACTGAGACAAATTTCCACATCTTTTTGAGAATTTTGTTATTCCATCAGATATTCTTCAG
>CAYOLE010000041.1:3782-18945 GCA_964404705.1 uncultured Rhodohalobacter sp.
AATTATATCCATTTCATTAAAACACGGGGAGTGTTTTTCACATAACGATCGATCAGCAAATACCAGGGAAATCCAACCATAAAAAGTTGAATTACAAAAGCATCAAACCGTATATTCATTGTCATAGTAATTCCCAAATGCATACCAATCAGAAACGTGGTAGTGTAGGGGCGTAACTTTCTCCACCATATGGTGAAGCCGATCAACTCTGTCAGCCAGCCAATTAAGAGAATAACGGATGCCACTGCCGTACTCTTTAGAGCCATTGCCTGTAAAAAATTTGGATTATAGGCACCTTCCCGCGAAAGAATATCTATGCTTTTTTCACTAATCCAAAGCCATAGATGTCGGCCATCATACCAATTGATGCCAGTGCCAATGAGCTTTGCGAAAAAAGCAGATGTGTATCCGAGGCCGATAAAAAAAATGATTGATCCCATAACAAAACGTGGCATCTGTTTTTTATCGGGGAAAAAAATAGCGCCAATCGCAAAACAAAGCACCGCCATACCAATTAGGTTTTGGCTGTGTGGAATCTCACCCTGCGAAAATCGAGCTACATACTGAACATGTAACAGTACAATCACCAACATGTACTGCCATCTATAACCAAGCCTGAAATAGCTGGCGATAGAAAGAATTGTGATAAAACCGGCATTTATAATTGCCAGGTAGTTGTTAAAAAAGACAGAGACATCAAAATAATTTGCTAAACCAAGTGTAAGAACTACTTCCGTATTCCGAAATTCTGTATAAATACCCCATTCCCAGGCAAATCTAATTGTATAATAGATTACAAACAGTTCAAAAATTTTAAAGAATATAACCTCTCCTGGAGTTTGATCCCTGTCGGGTTCAAATAGCTGAAAGGATAATTTATCGGTCCACCGCATTATTCGCCCCACAGATAGTCAGATTCTTGAATATTGGGGTTCAGATAAGTGGAATCCGAAGTGATTAAAATAAATGGAGTAACTTCTACAGAGACAGAATCGCTGCCCACCATTTCTCCCCGTACTTTCGATACCATCCATCGCTGCGAACCGATGGTCTGGCTTCCGAACATTGTTATGAGTGCATTTCGTCTCGTATCGGACCAGTGTTCAGTTTTGGATACAAAATTGGAAAAATCGATTTGATCCACGCCAAAATCAACTAAAGGTACAACTTCTGCATCGAGATCCTGTAGTGCATAGCGTTCCCAAATCTCGCTTTCCGGTTTTTGGGTTACATCTGCTACCATGGCACGAGTCCATGGATTTCCTGCCTGAGAAAACATAGGATAGATGCTAAAAGGCCAAAACTCACCTTCGTGAGGAGCCACAAGTATGGCGTATATAAGTACTGTAACTCCAATAACCTTCAAACCTCGTTTAGAAAATGAGTGATTCATGATAGAAAATTATTTCATTGCAAAAGCCGGCTGTGTTCGCAAGAAGGAATTGTTTGGAAATATATAAAATTGGTTTACTATAAGAGCTGGTGGATTTCTCTATGCTTACATTCATATTTATGGGTGCGAAAATAAGAAATAATTCTCACTAATTATCTGTTAGAAAGATTCTAATATTATTTAGAACTTAAGAGTAAATAAAAGTGGGTTTTCACAATTGACTTTACGATTTTGTAGAAATGTTTTTTTGGAATAACCGATATTATATAAAAAAAATCTGCTTAAACTATACAAAATATACTATTGTAAAGACTTAGATTATTTGCCAAGGGAGTAAATATGAAGATTATAGACGTAGCAGAATTTTACACAGATCAAGGTGGTGGTGTTAAGACTTATATAAACCAAAAATTAGAAGCTGCATCGCGTTTAGGTCATGAGATGATTATTGTTGCCCCGGGAAGAGAATCAATGGAAGAAAAAAGGTATGGTGGCCGGGTAATTTGGATAAAAGGTCCAAGACTTCCTCTTGATCCCCGGTACGTAATTCTGTGGAATAAAAAAGCAGTTCACTATATACTGAATAGAGAAGCACCAGATATTGTTGAAGGTTCTTCCGTTTGGACAGGAGGAAATTTTGTGGGATCATGGAAAGGAGATGCTGTAAAATCGTTGATTTTCCATCAAGACCCTGTTGCCGTATATCCTCAAACATGTTTTGGAGATTTTTTGTCGTTCAATTCTATTGATCGGTTATTTGGTTTCTTTTGGAATTATTTAGAGCGGCTGAGCAATCGTTATGAAACTACAGTAGTAAGTGGTGAGTGGCTTAAACAAAGACTAAAGTGCTTTGGTATTAATAATCCTGTATCAGTACCCTTTGGAGTTGACAAATCATTTTTTTCGCCTGACAGACGAGATTTGTCTCTTCGTTCTTCTTTATTAGCAACTCTTGGTTTAAACAGTGATGCGCACTTGATGATATGTGTCAGCAGGTTTCACCCGGAAAAAAGGCTCAGCACAGTTATAGATGGTTTTAAAGAAGCATCAAAGAATAAAAAGATGGGACTCATTGTCTTCGGGGACGGTCCAATTGAAAAATGGATAGAATGGAAGACTAAAGATGTTCAGAATATCAAGCTAATGGGTTTTACTTCGAATAGAGACGAACTGGCAAATATTATGGCCAGCAGCGATTATTATGTTCATGGTTCTGCGGCAGAAACATTTGGACTTGTAGTGGCCGAGGCCATGTGCAGCGGGTTGCCAATCGTGGTTCCAGATACAGGGGGAGCAGTTGATCTGGCCATTCCGGATTTTTCTGAAGTGTATAAAGCAGGAGATGAGGAAAGTTTAGCACAGGCTTTGCTCGCCATTACCGAACGAAATAGGAACGAATTAAAATCAAATTGTAGTGACGCCGTCACACACTCCGTTCATACTATTGATGAACATTTTAAAAAACTGTTTTCTCTCTATCAGAAACTTGTTGAACAAAAAAAAATAAGGTTAACGCTTTAAACGATTGAGTAAGTTTGGCTCTTCACACAATGGGGTTTACCATGAGAAAAGCATTGACATGTAGCGGACAACTATTATTCATCACCGCTTCAGCATCGAAACTATTCTTCAAAACTTACAATTCAGATTTCAGGGGAAAGGTTTTAAAAACGCTAAACATTAACTCATCTTCCCATAATGATGCTACATCAGTATCATCAAGAATCAAAAAATACCAAGGAGCTCTATCCAACGTTTAGAAAAAGGTTATATAATTAAGTATGATATTCATCCTTATTCTCAGAATATCTGATCCATAATATATATTTGATACCGATTTTTCGTGAGTATGTTGTGGTGGAACATTCCGGGGTTGCTTTGCTAAGTACTGCTAATGAATTTACATACTGCTTTTCAATTCTTTTGTGGCAAAAAAATTATAAAGGATAAATTCTTCAGTTTCAGGTACAATGTCTAAATTTTCTTATAAATATGTGGTCGCTCTCTCAATCTTTATGGTAAATGTGTTGCATGCGCAGCCAAGAGAGGCAATTAATACCATTGAGTTTGGCGCTGATGGTGTGGTATACCTTGAAAATTTTCAGAAATATAAAGTTGGGCATATACCTGATGAATGGTATAACAGGGATGGTGATAACATTCCAGCAACCTACGATGAACCTTTTTTAAGTCAATATAAATACAGAATTGTAAAGGAGCATGGCAATAAATTTTTACGGTTTGAAGGTATTGAAGCCAAACATCTTAATTTTCCATTGATTGACAAAGAAGGGCTCAATATTCATGAAACACCTATTTTAAGATGGGATTGGAGAATTCATGATATTCCTGAAGGAGGAGATGAAAATAGCGGTAATATGAATGATGTCGCAGCAAGTGTTTATGTTGTATTCGACACAAGCAGACTCCTGTTTCAGCGAGTACCCGTCTCAATTAGATATACGTGGAGTTCTTCTCACCCAGTAGGTTCAGAATTTTCTAAATTACGCGGCCGACAGCGAATTATAGTTGTTGGAACCGGCGAAGAAAATATTGGCAAATGGCAAACATTTGAAAGAAATATTGTTGAAGACTACCAACACTTCTTTGGTAAAAAGCCACCCGGCAGACCCATTGCACTTCTTATTTTGAGTGCTTCTGACAATACCCGCTCTGTTGCAAAAGCTGACTACGACAATTTTGAGCTTCAACCGGTACAAAATTAATAAAGCTCTCTATCAATAAAATAATAAATTCAAAATTCGTATCATTGTGGCTTGCAGGCTCACCCGCCGACAATTTTGATCTATGCAAAAAATAATCCAGTTTTTTAAGCCTCTTATTCACCTCAATATCAAGTATCCCTTCTGGGTGATCTCAGTGGCGATTATAGCAGCCGTAATTGCGGGATTTTACGCTTCAAAACTGACAGTTGATACCGATATCGCAAATTTGCTTCCCCCTTCGAATCCGCATGTACAGGCGCTTGAAAGATTGCAGGAAACTGCCGGTGGCGAAACAGAAATGGAGGTGGCCATAAAATCACCCAGTTTTGAGGCAAATGTGGCATTTGCCAATAGACTTGCAGAAGAGGCACTTGAACTCCATTATAACCGTTCCAATGCTCCATATTTCACAGGGGCACAATTTCGTCGTGATACTGAATTTCTTGAAGATAACGCGCTCTACCTGGCCACAATAAATGAACTGGATGAAATTATAGAGTATCTTCGGGATGAGATTGAACGTGCAAAAGAAGAAGCAAATCCGTTTTTCGTTGATTTTGATGATTCAGATGATGAAGAATCTGAAGACGAAGCTACCCTTGCCAGATTTAAAGAGAGTTATGACTTGCTTGTACCGTCGGAATATCCGGTAAATGAAGACAGTACTCTGGCAATTCTAACAATGTATCCCAGTGGGTCGCGAAGCGATATTACTTACCTTGAAGATATGTTTGCAGAATTTAACCGACTGATTGAACGGCTTGATCCTGCATCATATCACCCCGAAATGGAAGTACAGTTTGGAGGCAGGTTGAAACGGCACCTTACCGAGCTGGAATCAATCATGAATGATGTTATTAATAGTTTTGCAGCCGGGTTTTCGAGTGTAATTCTACTATTATTGCTTTATTTCTCGACCAAAAAATATATTAATTACAAGAGAACGGATTACAGACTACAGAAACATTCGCTTTTTCAACATATCATTCGCTCTCCAGTTCCGATTGTGGTGATTGGAATACCGCTGATGATAAGCCTGATGTGGACATTTGGCATAACATATGCGTCCCTGGAGGTACTCAATACTATGACCTCCGTACTTTTTGTCATCCTGTTTGGTTTGGGGATCGATTATGGAATCCACTTCTATGCCCGGTATATCGAGTTACGTTCAGGTGGTTTTAGCGTTGCAAATAGTATTTTAGAATCGTATGAAAAAACGGGTACTGCCATAGTAGTAAGTGCATTAACAACTGCACTGGCTCTGTTTATACTTATGTTTGCTGATTTTCGTGGTTTTTCCGAGTTCGGATTTATAGCCGGTATGGGGATACTTTTTGCACTATTTTGCATGCTTTTTGTACTGCCTTCCTTACTCGTTTTATTCGAACGATGGAAATGGATTATCTTGCCGCCCCGGTCTGAAAAAGTTGAGCTCAAACAACTGATACGACGTTTCCCTTACGCAAGATCTATTATAGGCTTTGGATTGTTTAGCGCAATTATTGTTATTGCCTTTTCGGGAAATCTGCAATTTGAATATGAATTTGGTAATCTTGAACCGGAGTTTCCGGAATATCAGGAGTTTCGAGAATTCACCAGGGGAGTAGACGAAAGCCAGAGACGTAATCCTGCATTTGTGGTTGCCGAAACAGATGAGGAAGTATTTGAAATAGTAGAAATTATTCGTGAACGAAAACAAAGAAATCCTGATACCATGATTCAGGAGGTGGAAGCGTTACAGGAGCGGTTCCCACCCTTTGAAGAGATGAGAGAGGAAAAACTTCAAAAAATATCGAGAATCCGTCAGCTATTGCAGGATCCCTTTATCGTTAATCAGGAAGATGAGAATCTCGATATTCTTCGGCGGGCATCTCAGACCACAGAACCCTTGGTTGAAGAAGATATTCCTGATTTTTTAAAAAATCGATTCATCACCCGCGATGATGAAATTGGCCGGTTTGTTATTATATATCCTAACCGTGGTTTATCTGATGGATTAAGATCAATTGAATTTAAAAATGAGTTATCAAATATCACACTTGAGGACGGCACTACCTATCATGCAGGCAGCACTTCAATTGTAGCTGCCGCTATGCTGGACCTAATGCGTACAGAAAGTCCATATATGGTATTTGCTACATTTATGATCGTGTTTTTCTGCATCTTATTGTCTTTTACGTCCCTTAGATGGACTCTGATTGCCCTCATTCCGCTTGTTATTGGTTTGTTATGGCTATTTGGGATTCAACTCCTTTTTGGCCTCAAATTCAATTTTTACAACCTTGTTGTTTTGCCGGCTATTCTTGGTATCGGGTGCGATAATGGTGTGCATCTTGCACATCGCTATCGAGCTGAAGGCGAAAGAAGTATGTGGAATGTTCTTTCAAGTACAGGACAGCATATAACTATTGGATCATTTACTACTATGCTGGGATTTTCAGGATTGTTGTTTACAGTGCACCCGGGGTTACAATCAATTGGTATAATGGCAGTGGTGGGCATTGGTATGACATGGATTTCTGCACTAACTATTTTACCGGCAATGGTTCAGTTTCTTGAAGATAAAAATCTGATAAATCGTAGTGACCCGGACCAATGAACTCAGGAATAATATCCTGAATTAACCTGATATAACTTCTTCAAAAAAGGCGTGATTGTTAAAACAAATGCAATCGTTTTAAAAACGGTCGACTACAGTGAGTCGAGTATAATTGCTACGCTTTTTACAAGAGAAAAAGGAAAAACTGCTGTTATAGCTAAAGGAGCACGAAAACCAAAAAGTAAATTTGCAGCATTTCTTGTACCTGGTCAACTCGTTGAAGTAGTTTATTATTATAAACAAAGCAGATCTGTCCAAACTCTTTCAGATATTTCATATAGTAAAAAATTAAACACTTTACGTGTTGAAATCGATAAAATGGCATTCATGATGACAACACTGGAACTGACCAACCAGTTGCTGCATGAAAATGAAGTGAATAAACCGCTTTACGATTTCATTGAAACATTTCTTGAATGGACCGATAAACAGGAAGAGATACCTCATACTTTGTTTCCATATATTCAGCTTAGATTGGCTGAATATAGCGGAATTGGGTTGCAGATAACAGAAGATTTTATACAGGAGGGAGAAGGGTTTATCAATATTAGTTCTGGTACAATCTCAAAAGATGCTACCGACGAGAATTCAGTGCGGTTAATGCCAATGCAGTTTGCGTTTGTGAAAAAATCACTGCATTCTACAAACGCATCTATACTTCGAATCGTTATGAAGGAAGAAGAATTAAAAAATCTGATCGAAATTTTGGACAACTATTTTATTTATCATATCGAAGGATTAAAACCTCGGAAATCGGATAAGATATTCGAACAGTTACTAAAGAAATGAATTCAGGAAATAAAGTATTATCAGGAGTTTTGCTTATTCTGATTGGCGTATTGATTGGAATGATTTTGATGTTCGCACGTCAGGAAACTTCAGAATTAGATTTGTCCGAAGTGAGATTTACGGAAGTGAATCGAAATGAAGTTCCAGCCTGGAATAATGAAGATCTGGAAAAAATTGACGACCGGTTCGTCTTTCGTTCGGTGGCAAGAAATGTTACTCCAACGGTAGTTTATATCGAAACTACTGTCTCAACAAGGAATCATAATCTGGAAGGAAATGATGATGATGAAGAAGATGATTCGATATGGAGACGTTTTATGCCTCCAAGGGCTCAAACTGTGGGCTCTGGTGTATTAATATCAGGTGATGGATATATATTAACTAACAATCATGTTGTTGAAGATGCCGTTCGCAATGAGATATCAGTTACGCTTGAAGATAAACGCATATTCGAAGCCCGTATAGTAGGCCGGGATCCCAGTACCGATTTGGCTGTTTTAAAAATTGACGGTCCGAATCTTCCTCATGCAATAATCGGTAATTCTGATACTATTGATGTTGGAGAATGGGTAATGGCAATTGGAAATCCATTCCGCCTGCAATCTACGGTAACAGCCGGCATTGTAAGTGCCCTGGGCCGGGAAGTTGATATTATAAACGATCTTCGACGTATAGAAAACTTTATACAGACCGATGCTGCCATTAATCGCGGAAACAGTGGAGGAGCCCTTGTTAATACCAGCGGGGAGCTAATTGGTATTAATACGGCTATCGCCACACAAAGCGGCAGCTATCAAGGCTATGGCTTTGCAGTACCCAGTAATCTGGCGATGAAAGTTGCCCGCGACATTATTGAGTATGGAAACGTAAAACGCGGAATGCTTGGAGTTGAGATCCGGGCTGTTGATGCTAATTTGGTAAGTAGTACAGGACTCGATCGAATCAGGGGAGTTTATGTAGCAAAGGTAGACGAAACCGGCGCCGCAGGAATAGCCGGACTGAGGCAATCTGATGTGATATTGGGTGTGAATGATCAGCCTGTGAATGCTTCCAATCAGCTGCAGGTAAAAGTGGCTATGTTCAGGCCGGGTGATACTATAACGCTCTCTGTCTGGCGCGATGGTGATATTATCGAAATAGATGCTGAGCTTAAAGAACTGGAACGCCCGGAACCTGAAGAACTATCCTACGGTGAACAGCCCCAAATTGAACCACGCGACGATCCATTCAACGAACATCCTGAGGAAAATACCGGATTGAAATACCATGTGTATGAATCAATGGGAATAGCAGTTCAGGGTCTGTCCTCACCCGAAGATCCGGATGTTTACGATTTCTTTATAGAAGAAATACGACCCGATTCACCTGCTTTCCACAGAGGTTTGCCAATTGGTTCACAGATATTAGAGATCAACGGAGCCGAAATAACCGAAAATGATCAGCTTGAAAAAATATTTAACCAATCAAAAAAAGACCGGTCTCCTTTGGAAATTAAAATCAGAACTGATCGGGGTTCTGTAGGTTATTACAACATATCCCCAAAATGAGTCGATATTATTTGATATTTCCCTTTTTATTTTTTCTCTGTTCATGTGCAACAGTCGAGCAGCCGGCTGAACAGGATATGGAGGATGACGAAACAGAAGTCACAGATGAGGGGCCTGAATGGTATGATTATTCCAATCGCTCATACGCTGATTCACTTTCCTTTGTGGGAGTGGGTCTTGCCTCCTCCGTTGATTCAAGTACCGCTCAGGAACAGGCAATAAAGCAAGCTGAAGCCAATTTGAGATATGCTATTGATGCGTATGCCGAAGAGATAAGATCAGAAATTGTTGAAAGACAGGAAGGAGAAGAATTCAATTCTGCCAGTTTTATTCTAAATCTCAGAAATACAGTTCAGAACCTGATATTAGAAGATGATATGGAAATTACATCTGAGCACGTGGAAAAATCCGATTCGGTACATCATATTTATATTAAGGCTCTGATATCCAGGCAATCGGCTATCCGCACTCTTGATGATGCTCTTCAAAACGATGCTTTCTCTAATGCCATTAATGAGAGGGAAGTACTATAACTAAACCGGTACTTGCGCAATTGTTCAGGCCGGATATTTGAATATTATTTTGATTCTATTTTTTCCCGCCCATCTTTCCACTCAATCTCTAACAGCTTTGACGGGTTAAATTCGGACTTTGATCTGATCCAGTGATCATGCTGCCACACCCGTACAAAACCCCTGTCAAGAGGTGCATCTGGATTTCTTTTCTCCAGCTGATGTACATTATTTTGAAGCCTTGATCGGCTATTAACCATTACTAACTGTTGCCGGTATTGCAAGGCCTGAGTAAGAGTATGTATTCGATTTTTAAGATGTAACATCCTGTCCTGTACTTTCAATACTGCATGTGATTGCATTAAACGCTTTATATCATCTTTATATCGCTCAATTTTTTGCTTGAGATTTTGTTCAATGAAATATGAATAATCATCAATCTGTATCCGTAAATCGTTAATATCGGGGGCGGCAATCATAGCTGCCTGGGTGGGAGTAGCCGCCCTTGCATCAGCCACAAAATCGCTGATGCTAAAATCCACTTCGTGCCCCACAGCACTGATGACAGGTATTGGACAGTTAACAATGGCACGCGCAACCTTTTCTTCATTAAAGGGCCACAGATCTTCAAGAGAACCTCCGCCCCTGCCAATAATCAAAACTTCAATTTCGGGGTGATGAGTCATCACTTTAATGGCCTCAACCAATTCTCCGGCAGAATTTAAACCCTGTACACTTGCATGATAAAGATAAAGTGTTGCAAGTGGCCATCGTTTTTCGAATGTGGAACAGATGTCGTGAAAAGCAGCGCCTGTTGAAGAGGTAATCACTCCGATGTGCTGCGGAAAGGGGGGAAGTGACTTTTTACGATCATCATCAAAAAGACCTTCCTGTTGCAATTTCAGTTTCAGCTCTTCAAATTTTTGCTGAAGCCGCCCGAGCCCTGCCTGTTGTACCAGGCTTACTATCATTTGATAACGGCCATGCGGCGCGTATACCTGAATGTCGCCGCCTATCACCACCTGCTGACCATCACTCAGTTCAATATCCATTCGTTGTGCAGTGGATCTCCAGACCACACATGGAAGCTGTGCATGATCATCCTTTATCGTAAAGTAATAATGACCATTCCGGCTTTTATTCACATTGCTGATCTCACCTTCAACCAGCACATCGAAAAAATTAGCTTCAAGAAGTTGTTTTATCTGGTTAGTTATATCGCTTACAGTTGCAACATCAAACGAAAATAGAATTTGATCAGACATAGGATCTACTTATTTGCTGAATGGATGGCATGGAGTGATTTATTCAAAGAAACCCGGGCTAACCCCGCATTCCTCACATCTAAGAAATATTCAGTAGTCGGATTAATCTTTACCCAATACCGTATTTACAATAGAAACGGCTTCTTCCTGTATCTTTTTAAGATGATCGGTCCCATTAAAACTTTCGGTGTATATTTTGTAGATATCTTCCGTTCCGGAGGGGCGGGCAGCGAACCAGCCGTTCTCTGTTTCAACCTTTAACCCGCCAATGGGGGCATCGTTGCCGGGAGCCCGGGTCAGTTTTTTTAGGATTGGTTCGCCGGCAAGATGATCGGCTTTCACCTGGTCTGGTGAGAGATTGGCAAGAATTTTCTTTTCTTCAAGCGAGGCAGGAGCATCGAGGCGTTCATATACGGGGCTGCCAAATTTACTTTCCAGATCATTATAATGTTCTGATGGATTCTTCCCGGTGCTGGCTGTTATCTCAGCGGCAAGCAGGTTTAGTATGATGCCATCTTTATCTGTTGTCCATACTGTGCCGTCTTTTTTCAGAAAGGAGGCACCTGCACTTTCTTCGCCGCCGAAACCATAGGTGCCGTTTAGCAAACCGTCTACAAACCATTTAAATCCAACGGGAACTTCTGCAAGCGGCCGGTTGATCGATTTTGCCACACGATCAATCATACTGCTGGATACCAGCGTTTTGCCGATAGCTGCGTCATCACTCCAGCCGGGGCGATTCTGAAACAGATACTGAATGGCGACAGCCAGGTAATGGTTGGGATTCATCAGCCCGCTTTGGGTTACAATGCCGTGCCGGTCGAAATCGGTATCGTTGCCAAATGCGATGTCATAAGTGTCTTTTAAACCAATCAGGCTTGCCATAGCATGTGGAGAAGAACAATCCATCCTGATTTTTCCATCCTTATCGACAGTCATGAATCTGAAAGTTGGGTCCACTTCTTCATTGACAACGTCAATATTAAGTCCGTACATATCGGCAATCGGCTCCCAATATTCAATGCCAGATCCGCCCATAGGATCAGCACCAATTTTGAGCCCGGAATCACTTATAACATCCATATTCAACACATTTTTCAGATCGCTGATATAAGGTGTAATATAATCAAAAGCTTTTGTGCTTTCTCTCTGAAGTGCTTTTTGATACGGAATTCGTTTTACACCGGTGAGCTCCTCCATCAGGTAGATGTTGGCATTTTTTTGAATCTCTTTAGTAATGTCAGATCCAGCCGGCCCGCCATGAATTGCATTATACTTAAATCCGCCATCAGACGGAGGATTGTGCGATGGTGTAATGACTACTCCATCTGATTTTTTTTTAGGTGCCTGACGATTCCAGCTCAAAATGGCGTGTGAGACTGCCGGGGTAGGGGTATAGCCAAAATCAGACTGGTAGCGAATTTCAATGTTGTTTGCGGCAAAAACTTCAATTGCGGAAATAAGGGCAGGTTCAGAAAGAGCATGTGTATCAATTCCTAAAAATAGCGGACCCTTAATCCTGTTTTTTTGGCGGTAATCGGCAACTGCCTGGCTGATGGACAGTATGTGATCTTCATTAAAAGTATTGTTCAAAGAAGTACCCCGATGACCGGATGTGCCAAAGGAAACAATTTGATGAATATTGTCGGGGTCGGGTTCGCGGGTGTAATATGCTGAAATTAGTCTGGGTATGTTTTCAAGTAACGAATAGGGTGCTTTTTTACCGGCGAATTTGTGCTCAGCCACTTTCTTATCTCCTTTTTAATTTCTTGAAATTGTGATTCAACTAAAAAAAATAAAATGATAGATAATCACATAAATGGCAAGTTAAACAGTTTACAAGAAACCCGGTGATTCGGCTATTGATGTTAATGGAAAACCAGGGTAGTGGTTATCCGGCTGGTGTTAAAATTGCTGGGTTACAGGTCTTTTCCTTAATTTCCGCCGGAGCCTCTGTCCAGAACAGATACTCTAAACCGATCAGATAGTACATCTTCTACGCCTTCCACTGAAAATACCAGTGTAAACCAATTGAGATTACTGTGTATTACGAGATTGTTGAATTCTGCTATACCTGTTTCATCAGTAGTTACTTCAAGATCTCCACTGGTAAATTCGTAGTCTTCCTGTTCTCTCACTCTTACATTTACACCTGAGATTTCATGATCAAATTCATCAAAAACCTGCACAGTTGGAGGCCCCTCGACAGGCTGGCCACTTTGTGTATCTTCTGGCTGAATAATAATTACCAGTTCATGTGGATTACCTGCCTCAAACGTAATGAGTGAAGTATCATCAAGTGTAATTTCATTAGCTGTTACTGATACTTCTACATCACCGATAGAGTTACTTGTAACCTCAAATTCATAGACTCCCGCAGATGATAATTCCTGAATAGATCCGGATGTAGCAACTCCGGACAGTTCAATTTCAAAATCTTCTTCACTTAATCCGCTAATTGAATTATTGTTGTCATCCCGAAGGTCAACGGTAACGGTAGAATACTCCCCCACTTTCAGTTCAGCAGGGTTTGCACTTAACGAGGAGTTGGAAGGATTAACTTCCGGAATCTCTTGATTAAAAATCGCCGTTATATTTTTATCTTCATCTAAAACAATAGTTTCGGGATTTTCACTGCCATCCAGATCTCCATCCCATCGGTCAAAAAACCATCCATTTTCAGATTCAGCTGTGAGTTCTATCGTAGGTGCTGAAGAACTCAATGAGTCGGAGTTCTCTCCGGAAGACACTACTGATTCTTTAACAGTACCTTCGCCTGTGATTTCAACATTCAGACTATACTCTATTTTGATAAAATGGGCTGTAACTGTTCTGTTGGCATTGAATAAAAGTAAATCAGGATTAGAATTTCCCGTGAGATCATCCTCCCAGCGATCAAACATATATCCTTCAGCTGATTTTGCCTCAATTTCAATGGCGTCACCGGAAGAAAATTCTCCTTCGGATGGATGAATCGTACCGCCTTCTTCGGGTGATACATTCGTAGTTAACGTATGTAAGGGGATAGTGTCCTCAAATGAGGCATCATACGTATCGCATCCTGCAGCCAAAACTATTAGCGCAAAAAAAACAGTTAATAGTAACTTCTTCATAATTTACCCTTCGTATTAATTAGAATTGTTTCCTATTACTCTGAAGTTCTTTTTTCTATAGACGATTAGTACTGTTCGAGAAAATAAAAGTAAACCAATAATATAAAATTAAGAGGTGCTAAGTGATATAATTAATTGAATTTAATCGTTTGTAATCTGAATGATTTAACATAGTAAATGGGATAAAAAATATTTTAAAATGTTTAAGCAGGAGTAAGACACTGGATTAAACAAAAGGAAAACAAATTAGTCGTCGGTGTTACGATCTAAGAAGGATACTCTGAAGCGATCTGAAACTACCTCTTCAACTCCTTCGACCGAAAATACCAGGTAAAACCACCTGATATTGGCATCAATTACAAGATTACTGAATTCCGCTATACCCGATTCATCGGTAATCACTACAAGATCCCCGCTCGAAAATTCGTATCCGCTCTGTTCTCTTACGCTTACTTTCACATCGGGAACCGCCTGACCGTATTCATCTGTGACCCGTACTGTTGGAGGGCCATTAATTGGCTCCCCGCTATAGGTATCTTCAGGTTGCACAATAATCTCTAATTCATGGGGATCACCGGCCTCGAATGTAATTACAGGAGTATCATCCAGGGTTATTCCATTTACAGTTATGGTTACAGTTACTTCACCGATTTCATTACTCGTAACCTCAAATTCATACGTTCCGGGTGTCGATGTTTCACTGACTGAACCGGCAGTAGCTTCACCTTCTAACCTAATTTCAAAATCAACTTCGTTCAAACCGCCTATGGGATTACTATTATTATCACGTACTTGTATTGTAACTGTTGAAGACTCACCAGATTTCAGTTCTTCCGGATCTGCTGTTGCCGATGAATTAAAAGGATTTGCATCAGCGGCTGTTACAGAACTACTGAATGGACTGCCGTCGATGGAAGTCCCGTTAATTTGAACATCAACCTGATCGGTGCCGGCACTTTCCGGAGTATATCGGGCGGTGTATTCCCCCGAAGTGCTGGTTTCATTCACTGATGGAGAAGAACTATTTGATCCGCTTACATCAACCGATATATCATTCTGAGCTTCTGATACAGAATTTCCAAAACGATCTTCGGCCGTAATTGTAATGACAGTTTCCTCACCGGTAACCCCGTTTGGAATATCCGCACTGCTCGATGATGGATCAGCTGATGCAGGTTCAACATCAAAATTGTCTGTGGTTTTATTTAAACCATCT
>CAYOLE010000042.1:0-9656 GCA_964404705.1 uncultured Rhodohalobacter sp.
CAGAGAATATGGAAACAATGAGATTCAAAGTATTGCTGGTATATAGTTTCCTGATAATCGGAGCACTTTCATTAACATCTGCATCGGCTTTTGCAGTCATGCAATCTGTTTATGAGGGTCAGCCAAATTATTTGGCCGATAATGGAAACGCTTCCAATAGCTCTTCAGAGCTACAGCAGGTAATCAGCGGTACTGTAACAAATGAAAGTACAGGCGAGCCCATTCCAGGCGTAAATATTTATGTACCGCAACTCCAGACAGGATCAGCAACTGATCTGGAGGGCACCTTTGAAATTACAATAAATGAGCCCGGTGATTATACATTGGTGGCTACATATGTAGGATATGAGCCATATGAAACAACTTTCACTATAACTGCCGACGAAACTCTAACTCTTGATATTGAGCTTTCTCAGGTAGGGGTATTGGGGGAAGATCTGGTTGTCGTGGGTTATGGAACTCAGCGAAGAAGTGATATGACCGGTTCCGTCTCATCAATTTCTGCTGAAGAGGTTAATGCAACATCGATAACTTCACTTGAATCAGGTATGCAGGGGCGTTCAGCCGGTGTATATGTCTCGCAGGGAGGAAACAAGCCAGGTGATGGTGCTTCGATTCGGATTCGTGGGAACAGATCGATTACTGCAGGTAATGATCCGCTGTTTGTGGTTGACGGAGTGCCGATATCTGGTGGTATTGCCGATATTAATCCACGAGATGTTGAGTCTATAGAAGTTTTGAAAGATGCTTCTGCGACAGCTATTTATGGTGCACGAGGATCAAATGGCGTAATAATTGTTACCACACAGCGCGGGTATGATGGTGATATTTCTGTGACATATGATGGTTCAGTAGGTTTTTCTGAGAAAACAAGAAGAATTAATATGATGAACGGTGAAGAATGGGCAGAAATGCGCCGTGAAGCTTTTCGTGCAGCCGGTGATCCTACGCCCGATAATGAACTTTTCCATTCCACTGAGCTTGAGCAGCTTCAGAACGGTACCTGGACCGACTACCAGGATCTGCTTACTAAACGAGGGGTAAGGCAGCAACATCAGCTGGGAATTGCCGGAGGAAGTGAAAATGCCCGCTACTATGTGTCATTCGGCGGCCTGGATCACAGCGGAATTCTGGATCCGGAAAACTTTCAGCGATATAACACGCGTTTGAATATCGATTTAGATATTACCGACCGAATAAGAATAGGTACGTCTACTCTTGGGGTCTACAGTATTGAGAATGGTGATAATATTAATTTTTATAATGAAGCCATTCAGAATACACCCCTTACGCAGCCTTATGATGAAAACGGGGAATTGAGACTTGAGCCGAAGCCGGATGCCCAGCGAACCAATCCTCTGCTCGAAGTATTACCTGAAACATATGACGATGAGATAAAAACACAGAGAATTCTGAGTAATGTTTTCCTTGAATATCTGCATAACGATAACCTGAATTTCAGGATTAATTTCTCACCGGATCTCAGAACGGAGCAAAATAATCAGTTTCAGGCAGTACGGTCACGTGCAAGACAGGGCGGACCGGCAACTGCTCAATTGAGAACAATTAACACCTTTGAGTATACTTGGGAAAATATTGTCAATTATCAGCAAGCACTGGCTCAGAATCAATCTATTAATCTTACTGGTTTGTTTAGTGTTCAGCAATATCAGTTAGAAGGGCCAGGTAGAGATGCAAATGGTAATTTTCTTCCAAATGTTGAAGTCAGAGGGATACCTTTAACAGATATGCGCTATCACAATTTGGGGGCTGCAGAAGAAATTCTCTCAGCAAGTTCAACATTTGAAGAATGGTCATTGATTTCATACATGGCAAGAGCCAACTATAACTTTGCAGATAGATATTTGCTGACTCTGACTGGCCGAATTGACGGATCATCCCGTTTTGGTGCACAAAATCAGTATGGTTTCTTCCCTTCAGTAGCTCTGGCCTGGAACATTTCAAACGAGTCTTTTTTTAGTCCGTCAACTTTGTTGAGTGACCTAAGGGTGAGACTTAGCTGGGGCAGAGCAGGGCAAACAGGTATTGATCCCTATCGTACACAGGGGCTTGCAGCACGAACGGCGTTTAATTTTGGAGCTACCCCTGCGTTTGGATTTAAACCCACCCAAATTCGTAATGACGATCTAAAATGGGAAACGACAACATCTCTGAATCTGGGTGTGCAGTGGGAAATGTTTGATTCAAGAATCGTTGCGGAAATGGACGTTTATCAGCAAAATACCGAAGACCTTTTACTGGAAAGGGCAATCCCGACAACCAGTGGTTTTAACAGTGTGCTCGAAAATGTTGGATCCACGCGTAACACCGGTTTTGAAGCTTCACTCAATACTATCAACGTGGCTTCAGGTGACTTTGGTAGTTTTCAGTGGACAACTAACTTCAATATAGCGTATAACAAAGAAGAGATTGTAGAGCTGTTTGGCGGTGCAGAAGATGACGTGGGTAACCAGTGGTTCATAGGTTCTCCTATAAATGTCTATTTTGATCATGAAAAAATAGGAATCTGGCAGCTGGATGAGGCGGCTGAAGCTGCAGAATATGGACAGCGGCCCGGTGAAATCAAGGTACGGGATTTAGATGGAGATGGCAGCATCACAGGGGACGACAGGGTGATACTCGGACAGCAACAGCCTAAATGGCAGGGCGGTATCGGAAACCAGTTCAGTTATCGAAATTTCGATCTCTCTGTATTTGTCGTTGGTCGTTACGGAAGCATGATTACAAGTGGCATACATTCGGGAGGTACAAATCAGCTGACAGGCAGATATGGAAATGTCCGACTTGATTACTGGACACCGGATAATCCCACGAACGAAGCACCACAGCCAAGAGCTGATCTGGAGAGATCTGTTTGGAATGAAACACAACAATATTTCAACGGTGATTTTTTGAGACTTCGAAGTGTAGGACTTTCCTATAACTTGCCGGCTGATGTAGTACAGAGTGTTCTCGGTTTACAATCACTCAGATTTACAGTGAATGCCGAAAATCCTTACATCTATGCCCCATACGTAAGGAATTATGGGGGAGTAGATCCGGAGACCAGTACGGGAACCAGCACTCCCTCGCAGTGGACTCTCCAGTTTGGTATTAATCTGACACTCTAAATCAACAGAAAGGAATTAATTATGGGAAAACTAAAAAGTTTAATATTTGTAATCGTTCTCGCGGTGGTGACGATGTCTTGCTCAGACCTGCTGAATGAAGATGTTCGCTCACAGGTCGGCGATACCAGGTTTAATACACCTAATGGTTTCGAAGAAATTGTGAATGCATCATATACCAATCTGAGAGAGTATTATGGTACAGAAAGAGGACATGGTATGACTGCAGGTTATGGTGTAGACACCTTTCATGAAGGAGCGGATGGAAGCCACAAACAGTGGAATTTTTATGGTGTTCAATTAAACCCCTCCACGGGATGGGTAAGTGAGCTGTGGGATTTCATGTACGAAGGGATTAACATGACAAATACCGTGATTAGCCGCGGCGAACAGATAGAAGGGCTGGATCAGGATTTAGTGCGGGTTCGGTCTGCAGAAGCACGTTTTCTCAGGGCTCATTACTATTTCATCTTGGTTCAGCAGTATGGTCCTGTTCATATTACCACTGAAGAAACCGAAGGAGTTGAAATTGAGGCGTCCAGAGCTCCTGTTGCGGCAGTCTTTGATCTGATCATTGAGGATCTTGAACATGCTATAGATAATCTTCCTATTGAAGCCAGTGACTATGGTCGTGCCACCAAGCCGGCCGCTGAGCACCTGCTGGCTCGTGTTCTGCTAACGGGCGCATCTGAGTACTACAGAGACGATGTAGATGGAGGGGGAGATTATGATCGTGCTGCTGAACTGGCGGAGACGGTGATCAATGATTACAACTTTTCACTTCTCGATGATGTAGCTGATGTATGGGCAGTTGGGAATGAGGTGAATTCCGAAGTCGTTTGGTCGATGCAATATTCAGATAATACTCTGCTCAACGCAAATGGAAATACATCTCATATGTACTATCTGACGACCTATGATGAAATGCCGGGTATGAACCGGGTTATTCATTACGGCCGGCCATGGAAACGTTTCCGTCCAACAGAGTTTCTCTATGATGATCTATTAGGTCCGGACACCAGGGAATCAGATTCCAGGTATAAGGCATTCTTCAGAGATGTATTTTTTGCAACGGTCACTGGAACGTTTAATGTGAATGGTGTAGACGGAGTTGAAATTGTGGAAGGTGATACAGCTATTTACTTTCCCGGAGTAGAGTGGACTGAAGCTGAAAAGCAGGCTAAACCATACACGGTTGTAACACCCTCTGACTACAGCCCCAGAGATTTTCCTACACTCAGGAAACATGAAGATCCCAACAGACCTGAAATCAATACAACTTCGGGATCACGCGACTTTCTTGCATTCCGGTTGGCAGAAACTCATCTGATCGCAGCCGAGGCACACCTGATGGGGAATGGAAGTATTGCAGATGCGACTGAACACATTAACATGGTTCGTCGCAGAGCTGCGTGGCCAGGACAGGAAGCAGCCATGGAATTGGATCCGTCGGAGGTTGATCTGGAGACCATTATAGACGAAAGAGCCAGGGAACTGATGGGTGAGCAATTCAGGTGGTATGATCTGAAACGTACGGGGATGCTATTAGACCGGGCTTATGAATATAACCAAGAGGTGCAAAATGTAGGTTTGATGGAGGAAAAGCATCTGTTACGCCCGATTCCTCAAACCCAAATAGACCGTACTGAGGGAGGGGCAAGCGCTTTCCCTCAAAATCCGGGATATTAAAGTAATAAAATTCTATTATTAGGTTGATCAGGACCGGCAGACTACAATTGGCTTGCCGGTCTTTACTACTTATAAAAAAAAGAATCTATCTTACTTCTAATCTGAACTTTATTAAAAGAATAATATGAATGGAATAACACGAAAAGATTTTTTAAAAAAATCGGCGGTCATCTCAGCTGGAATGTCAATGGGAATGTCTGCTAAAAGTTATAGCAGAATAAAAGGTGCGAACGACAGGATTCGTGTGGGAATAGTTGGTTTTTCAATGCGTGCAAGACATTCCCTTATACCTTCTTTTTTGCATCATTCAGAAGAACTGAACTTTGAGTTTGTTGCTGTTTCAGATATCTGGAATCGGCGCCGCGACGAAGCTGTCGCTTTTCTCAAAGATGAACATGATGTAACTATAGAAAAGGCACGAAATAATGAGGAATTATATGATCGTGGTGATATCGATGCTGTGATAATCAGTACAGCCGATTTCCAGCATGCACTTCATACTGTGCAAGCTGTAGAGGCAGATTGCGATGTTTATGTGGAAAAACCTTTTGCTGAAACGATGGAAGACAATCGTGCAGCTCGTGAAGCTGTGGAGCAAACAGGTAAAATCATTCAGGTTGGATCGCAGAGAAGAAGCGGCCGCAACTATCATGCTGCAAATGATTACATAAAATCCGGAGAATTTGGTGATATCGTAAGTGTGGAGATGACCTGGAACGTAAATCAACCGGGACGCTGGCGGCTGCCGCAGTTAGTAGAGGAAATTCGGGAAGAAGATACAGATTGGGAACGTTATCTGATGAACAGGCCTCATGAGCCATGGGATCCGCGAAAGTACCTGGAATACAGGCTTTTCTGGCCTTATTCATCCGGGATTCCCGGCCAATGGATGGCGCATCAAATCGATACTGTACACTGGTTTAGCGGATTGCCGCATCCACGCAGTGTTGCAGCCAACGGAGGAATCTATTTATGGAAGGATGGAAGGGAAAACTTTGATACGATGACAGCTGTGTTTGATTATGGACCATTAGACGATCCTGATACGGGCTTCCAGGTGGTTTATTCATCAAGATTTACAAACTCTGCAGGCGGTACGAAAGAGATTTACTATTCCAATGCGGGTGAACTAAATCTCGACACTAATATGGTTTCTCCAAATGGTGGTTTGCAAGAACAACATGCATCTGCGATGAATATGGAACCAAATCTTTTAGAAGAATTTTCACTTTCCGATACAGTTGCAGCCGAAACCGACGCCAATACAGGATCAGATCCAATGACATCCAATCACATGAGGAACTGGATGGAATGTATAAGAAGCCGTGAATCTGCCAATGCAGATGTAATGGCTGGTTATAATCATTCCATAGCCAACATCATGACAACTGCCGCCCTTCGAACCGGAGAATATGTTACGTTCGATACTGAAAACCAAGAGGTTTTAGCTGGTGGAGAAGTATTTAAGTATTGAGGTGAAATGCTGCAGGATTCTATCGGTCAGGTAACCTGATATGTATTTAATGCTGTCAAAGTCAAAAAGCCTGATATAACTTCCGGTGTCGCAGACTCTATTCAAAATCTAAATGATTCAATTTCATAATCATGATTAATATACAATCAGAATGGGATAAATATAATTTCAGGAAAATGTGGTTTACACTGTTATTCATTACTATACCACTTCTTGTTCTGGGCTGCAGTGATAACGAGCCTGATACAAATACCGAACAGAATATGAATTCTCAGCAAGTAGCTGCCAGCACCTCTCCGGATCAGTATTCTGAGTCAGAATGGCAAACACTGTTCGACGGGGAATCGCTAAATGGTTGGCGTGGACTTGGGCGAGAAGGTGTCCCTGAAGAACACTGGATTGTGGAGGATGGTACCATCAGGAAAGTAGCAACAGATGATGTATCCCGCGCAGAAGACGGACAACCTGTTGCTGGTGGCGATCTTCTGTATGACCAGCAGTTTGAAAATTTTGAGCTGCAGTTTGAATGGAAAGTGAGCCCCGGAGCTAACAGCGGAATTAAATATAATGTTTCGGAAGAGATGTCGGTTTCTAATTCTCCGGAATATGGCGCTCTTGGGTTTGAATATCAGGTACTCGACAATGATGAGCATCCCGATGCCGGAAACGACCCGAATCGATTGGCAGCCGGCCTGTATGACTTGATCCCCCCGGGGAGTAACGCAGAACCTGAACCTGTTGGATCATGGAATAGTGGAAAGATTATATTTAATGGAAACCGGGGAGAACATTGGTTAAATGGTGAAAAGGTAGTAGAATATGAATTGGGAACCCATATGATGAACCGCTTGCTTAAGACAAGTAAATGGGGAGAGTTGGGAGATGATAACCCTATTCCCGACTTTGGTACCCGCAGAAGTTCGGGCTACATTGTCCTGCAAGATCATGGAGATGATGTGTGGTTCAGGGATATAAAAATTCGCGAAATTTCATCCTGATGAATATTATTTTCAATACAGTTACCATAAAATTTATTGAAAGCTCTGAAGAATATTGAGAGTGTATATGTACAGAATAAGTATAGTTTGATTTCTATCTTTTCCTCATTGAATGGACCAGCCCCGACCCTGAATCTGGCTTCCGTTTTATTTGTCCTAATCGTTTTTTGGGGCACCATAATGGGTTGTTCCGGCTCATCAGATCTGGAGTGGAAGGATGAAGCAGGATATCGATGGGCCGAGATTAATCCGCGTTTTTTTGGTAATACCGGGTTTCAGTCACTCTCACCTTCACAAACAGGCATCCGGTTTAATAACCGGATCACCAGAGAAGAGATTGGTGAAAATCGTCACTATCTGAACGGATCTGGAGTGGCTGCAGGGGATATCAATGGCGATGGGCTTGTGGATCTTTATTTTGCAGGTCTAAGCGAACCCAACAGGCTCTATAAAAACCTGGGAGGGATGAAATTTGAAGATATTACCGACCAGGCAGGAGTTGCTCATGCAGAGTATTACTCAACAGGAGCTGTTTTTGCGGATGTGAATGGAAACGGATACCTGGATCTGTTGGTAACTGCTCTGCATGGAGAAAATGTTCTGTATATAAACGATGGAGAGGGCAATTTTTTAAAGGATGAAAACAGCGGCCTGGGTCCATCAAAAGGCAGTAATACAATGGCTCTTGCCGATTTCTCAGGCAATGGATATCCGGATCTTTACATCACCAATTATAAAGAGAAATCGGTCAAGGATATTTATACAACAAGGGAACTGGACTGGCAGAATATTTTACAGGAACCCCTCACAAATCCGGAAGATCACTACACGCTAATTCCTCCTTTCGATGAACATTATGAACTTGTTCGGGATGAAGGAGCATTGGTTGGAATTACAGAACTTGGCAGGAAAGATGAATTTTACCTGAATCAGGGAGGAAAGTTCGAAAAAATAACGAATACCGAAGGGATCTTTCTGGATGAGTATGGAGAGCCTTTTGGACTTCAGCAGGATTGGGGGCTGACAGCCAAATTTCAGGATATTACCGGCAACGGTCTGACCGATTTGTATGTGTGCAACGATTTTCACACCCCTGACCGGCTATGGCTGAACAAAGGAAATGGAACTTTTAAAGCCGCGGGATGGCAGGCGATACGAAATTTAAGTTACTCCTGCATGGGGGTTGACTTTTCCGATATAAACCGGAATGGGAAAACAGACATTTTTACTACTGAAATGCTTGATCCTGAACATCACCGCCGGATGAGCCAGGCACCCTCTGAAGGGCATATACCCGTTAAGGCCGGAGATATTAAAACAAGACCCATGTATAACCGTAATTCCCTGTTTGTTCAGAGAGAAGACACGACCTGGGCCGAAACTTCCTGGATGAGCGGTGTTGAGGCTACAGGATGGTCGTGGGCCACACGTTTCATGGATATAGACCTGGATGGATATGAGGATCTGATCGTCTCTACCGGATACCTATACGATATTTTAGATATTGATGCCCAGTATACAATGATGCAAAACCGCCGCAACATGGATGAGCATTTTCTGGAGTTTATAGATCTCGTTGAACCGCTTGATCTCACAAATAGGATATTGAGGAATAATGGAAATCAAACCTTTAACGATAACACTTTTGAATGGGGCTTTGGGGAAAAAGACGTTTCTCATGGTATGGCATTTGCTGACTTGAATAATGATGGTGCTCTGGATGTCATTCTGAACCGGATGAACCGGGAGGCAGTCATCCTGGAAAACAGGACAAAGGCTCCGCGCATTGCTGTGCGATTAAAAGGCAGTTCTCCCAATACACAATCGATTGGTGCTGTAGTAGAATTAAGTGGAGGGCCGGTGCATCAGAAAAAGGAAATTGCCGCAGGCGGTGATTACGCATCCGGATCCGATACAATGGTAATGTTCGCTGCAACTTCTGATCATACTCAACACGAGATTATGATCAGGTGGCCCGATGGAAAACAAAGTGTTATAGAAGCTGTACAGCCAAACAGGATTTATGAAATTTACCAGGATAGTGTAAGTACGGTGAATGATCCGGTTGATGCACAGGCAGAAAAAGAAAAGCCTGAGCCTTTATTTGAAGATGTTTCAGACTGGGTAAATGTTCAACATCATGAAGAACCATTCAACGATTTTGGTTTCAATCCGCTCCTTCCTTTTCGGCTGAGTCAGCAGGGACCGGGAATGGCCTGGATTGATTTGAATCGCAATGGAAAAGATGAACTGCTGATGACCTCGGGCAAAAGCGGGCGATTATCTGTTTTGGAAATTGAAGATCCTGATACTTTCAATATGCGGGACCAGGAGGAAATGACAGAGAAAGCGGCTGGCGATCAAACA
>CAYOLE010000042.1:9756-14728 GCA_964404705.1 uncultured Rhodohalobacter sp.
TTAGGTCTTGTAACAGGAGCCGTTTTCTCCGACTTTGACAGGAGTGGCGATCAGGATTTGCTGATTAGTTCTGAATGGGGATCTTTGAGACTCTTCAAAAACAGGGATGGTTTATTTACCGAAATTACTGAGCAGACTGGCCTGGACAAATGGCCGGGATTGTGGAAGGGTGTCGCCACGGGAGACTTCACCAATAACGGACTTCCGGATATTGTTGCAGCGAATATCGGATTGAATAGCCCCTACCAGATGAAGCATAATCACCCATTGAGAATCTATTACATCAATACGGATGGATTTGGCAGTACCGATATTGTGTATGCGTATGCAAACGAAAATGGGGATTATTTTCCCGGCAACCGCCTGTATAAATTTCAGGAAAAACAGGTTGGTTTAAACCGGATGGACAGCCACAAAGAATTTGCCCGGGCAACTCTCAAAGAGATATTGGGAGACAGGTATGAACAAACTCCATATAAAGAAATTACCACGCTGGAGCACATGGTTTTTATTAATAAAGGCGATTATTTTGAAGCATTCCCTCTTCCAAGCGAAGCACAACTTTCAGCCGGTTTTCATGTGGGGGTTGCTGATTTTGATAACGATGGAAATGAAGATATTTTTTTAAGCCAAAATAATTTTACAGTTCCACCGGATCAGTCCAGAATGGATGCCGGACGGGGCTTGGTTATGTTGGGTGACGGAAAGGGTAATTTTACTCCATTGAGTGGTTCCGCAAGTGGTATAAAGATTTATGGTGAACAACGGGGAGCTGCTTTCAGTGATTTTGACCAAAATGGCAAGGTGGATCTGGCCGTTTCACAAAATGGAAACAAGATGAAACTATTTCAGAACCGCTCTGAAAGAACAGGGTACAGAATTACCCTGCAAGGTCCCCCGTCGAACAGGGATGGCGTAGGATCAGGAATACGACTTATTTACGAAAATGGTGAGAAAGGACCCCTGAGAGACATTCAAAGTGGTTCAGGATATTGGTCTCAGAACAGTTATACGCAAGTGATGGGGACAGGTGAAAATAAAATTAAGGAAATTGAAATCCATTGGTTTGATGGAAAAATTTTGACTGTAGAAGCTATTCCTGGTCAGTTAAATTACATCATCCCACATCCTGAAGCAGAAAATTGACATGTGATGCAGTGAGTAATGATAACCCACATAATTAACAATGGAGAATGACCATTTATGAATCAATCAGCTATAAAAAATTATCTTTATTCTCTGGCTATTATTTGTTTGTTAGCTTCCTGCAACAACAATCACCAGGATATACCTCCTCAAGAATCTACTGTAATCCATGCATCCATGAGTGAAGATTATCATATATCCCTGACCCATGAGGAGGATCAAAATCAGGTGACAGTATTTATAGATGATGAACATTTTACCTCCTACCATTATAGCGATGTATTTAAAAAACCGATTCTGTATCCGCTCATTACAGCGCATGGTAAAGTCATAACCCGCGGATTTCCTATAGAGCCCAGGCAGGGAGAAAAGGAGGATCATCCCCACCAGGTTGGCCTGTGGTTAAACTATGGTGATGTAAACGGGCTCGATTTCTGGAATAATTCCAATGCAGTACCGGCTGACAGGAAAAGCGAATATGGTACTATTCATCATACATCCATTAATCAGATTGAGAGTGGTAATGAGACAGGAGAATTGGAAGTTACAAAAGAATGGGTAAACGCGGATGGTGAGGTGTTAATCATTGAAAATACCACCTATATCTTCAGAGGTGACGGAAACAGGAGATCTATCGACAGGATAACCCGTTTACAGTCATCAGGCGATGATATTTCCCTGAAAGACAATAAGGAAGGAATGATAGGCATTCGTATGGCGCGTGAGCTTGAACACCCGGATGAACATGAACAGGCCACAGGTATGTACAGAAGCAGCGAAGGCCGTGAAGGCCACGATGCATGGGGTACCCGCGCGAAATGGATGTCCCTCTCCGGAGAAATTGATGGTGATTCTGTATCAGTGGTAATTCTCGACCATCCTGAAAATGTAGGTTATCCCACATACTGGCATGCAAGAGGTTATGGCTTGTTTGCGGCAAATCCACTGGGAATGAAAGAGATGAGTGAAGGGAAAGAGGAACTGAATTTTGTCTTGGATGCAGAAGATTCGATAATATTTAAACATCGCATCCTGATTTATTCGGGCGGTAAAACGGATGATTCAGTAATAGAACAGGATTGGCAGGACTTTATCAGATAATATTTTGAACCATTCATCCCCACGGTCGAAAATGAATAAAACAGCATCAGTATCCGGAGCAGCAAGAGGTATTGGGCTCTCGGTGAAGGAGCGCAAGGATATTTTGAATATTGCTTCATTGACCACTTATGCCTCAGCTATCCGTTTGGCAGAATACTGTCTGTCAAAATCAGGTGTAAGCATGATGACGAAACTCTTTGCTGACCGGCTGGCGGATCATGGGATCAATATTTATGAAATACGGCCCGGTTTAGTGAAAACCGATATGACCAGAGGGGTCCGGGAAAAGTATGATACATTTATACCTTCGGGAGGTTTACCTATACAAAGATGGGTGTATCTTTGAGGATAACGCCCGGGCAGTAATTGGTTTAACAAAAGGTTACTTGTCCTATTCTACCAGTGAGATATTAAATATTGATGGCGGATTTCATCTGTGCAGTTTATGAGGTTAAAATATCATTTATATATCGCATTTAATTTTGTAAGGTTTAAAAGATTATAATATTGCAGTCAGAACTCTCAACCATTTTACAAACTGATTAGAAAATGAGAATATTTTTTCAGACGCTACAATTCCAATCATCCAAACACGTACAACACCTATGAGAATTTTTATTTTCATCATATTGGTGTTTCAGATTGGTTGCACATCCCAGGAAATTCAGACACAAATGGAAAAAGTGCAGATCGTAAATGTAAATAATGGGGACAGTAAGGATTTCGATGTGATGCGGGAGACGTTTAAAGAACGTAATCCTGGTTACGACATGATGTACCTGTCGGCTGTCCGCCAGATTGATCAAACCGATTCTTCCCGCGTTATTTTTGTTCAGGAAATTGGTGGAATTACCAACCAGGATGTTCTTGCATCGGCTATCATCCGGGACAGTCTGGGTGCTGAAAATAATTCGGAAGCAATTGTTGGGGATATTCTTATTCTGAATAAAGGCGAAAGTCTGCAATTTGATACCCCAATGGGGCTACTGGTTTTTAATATACCTGAGGAACCGGATCAAAATCTTCCCTCTTTTATCCGACCCGACTGGGACCCCAACATCACCGATGTGCCAGGGGGCTGTGCCACAGATATTGATGCGTACAGAAGAATTCTGTTAACCTGGCAAAAAGAAGTCGGGGAATATATATATCATGCTATTAATTCTCACCGTGTACGAATATATGATTCATTTAGTCATTATCATCCGGTAGACGGCGGATTTGATGAGTTTTACCTGGTTCAGATGGTTAAACCCGGTGCAAAAATCATTACAAGTGAGCGCGTGGATCTCATTACTAATCCGGATCAGATAGAAAAATCGCAGGTGAATGATCTAATCAATGAATATGAGCTGGAGGTAGGGGACATTGTGTATCTTCCCAGGGGTGTTATGCACAGAGGATTCGGTGGTGTTCTGGCACAGGTAATAACTATTCCCGGCTTTATCCCGGGTAGTGAAATTGGGGTAGATCATCATCTGAGGTCAATAAATGAACAGTTTGACCTGGACGACAACAGTAAGATCCCATTCAATGAAGAGCATTCCCATGAGCAGGTGATTCGATAACTGAAAGTCATCTATTAAGACATTTGAGATTTTGCCTGATGAGAAATCTCAGGTCTCAATTTCAATTTTCAACATTTTGTTATTATACATCTATGTCAGCAATCAAACATATGTTATTCTATAGCTCCATTTCCATCCTTTTTTTTGGCTTTAGTTTGCTATCCTGCTCACCTGAAGGAGAGCAACCTTTGCAGGTACTGCTGATAACTGGCGGCGGCTGGCATGATTATGAGACCCAGGAAGATCTTTTGATAAATGCAATAGATGAACGGCTCGGAGACAGAATTGAATGGACGGTTGTGCATGAAGGCAACCGGGAACCTGATCATCATGTCTCTGTTATGATGGAAGAAGACTGGGCTGCGGATTACGATTTGATTGTGCACAATACAGGTTTCGGACGAGTGGACGATCCGGAATATGTATCACATTTTGTGCAACATCATCTCGGGACACCGGCGGTGCTAATACATGCGTCAGTACACAGCTACAGATATGCAGAGCCGGCAGATCCTTGGTTTGAATTTATGGGCCTGCAATCGATGTGGCATGAAGGCCAGCGGGAATTTGAAGTAGAAAATATTGCACCTGACCACCCGATAATGCGCGATTTTCCTGAAACGTGGAAGACACCAGCAGATGAAGTATATGTGATTGAAGAGATCTGGGGCGATATCACACCCCTGGCCAGAACATTTGGTGAGGAAACGGAAGAGTATCAAACCGTTACCTGGACTCATGAGTTTAATGGAACCCGCATTTTTGCAACAACATTAGGCCATAATAATGAGATGTTTGAACAGGAAGAGTTTCTTAACAAAGTTGCCAATGGCATTCTTTGGGCTGTAAACGAATTATAAAATGAATCACATGTTTAAGGAGTTGTTGGTTGTGAAGCCAAGGAAGTATAAAGTAATCTTCTCATTATCACTCATCACTTTAATATTCATTTCTCTCACGGGCTGTAATGCAGATCCTCATGAACTTACTGTACTTTCTGTAACGGATGAAGAGGCGGTTGAATTTGCTGATCAGGTTCATGAAGATATCACCATAAGGGTAGCAGATGGTTTTGAAGCAACGCTCTGGGCATCAGAAAATCTGGTAAGCGATCCGGTTGGGCTTCATGTCGATGACAATGGCAGAGTTTATGTGAC
>CAYOLE010000042.1:14828-18087 GCA_964404705.1 uncultured Rhodohalobacter sp.
AGAAGAAATGCTGAAATTGACATTAGAGGCCACAGTGACTGGATGATAGAGTCGGTGGAACTGGAAACGGTGGAAGACCGCAGAGAGTTTATCCGCCGCAAACTTGCTCCCGAAAATAGTGATGAAAATCAATGGCTGGAAGATCATAATGAAGACGGAAGCCACGATTGGCGGGATCTTACGGTGAATAAAGAATCTGTTATAAGGATTGAAGACACCACAGGGAATGGATATGCAAACCGGGCGGAAGAGTTAATTCGTGATTTCCACGAAGAAATAACAGATGTCGCAGGTACTGTTCTCTATGATGATGGAGATGTATTTCTTGGAGTTTCCCCTGATCTGTGGCGTATCCGCGACACAAATGGTGATGGATATGGTAATGAGAAGACGTCCGTAGCTCACGGGTTCGGGACAAATATTGGTTTTGGCGGACATGGAATGTCAGGGCTTACAAAAGGCCCGGATGGCCGGATCTACTGGTCGATTGGCGATGTTGGAATGAGCGTTGTGGACAATGATGGCAAGCGGTGGCACTATCCGCGGCAGGGAGTGATTGTTCGCTCAGAACCGGATGGCAGTAATTTTGAAGTATTTGCCTCAGGCTTACGAAATACACATGAGTTTGTATTTGATAAGTATGGAAACCTTATTACGATTGATAATGATGGAGATCATGCAGGAGAGTATGAACGGCTGGTGTACCTGGTCAGCGGGTCTGACAGTGGCTGGCGGTTGAACTGGCAATTTGGCAAATATAATGATCCAAAGAACAATGAATATAAAGTACTCATGGAGGAAGAGTACTATAAAACCCGGTTTGAAGGTCAGGCTGCGCATCTGCTGCCGCCATTGGGTAGATCTATCAATGGTCCGTCAGGGATGACTTATAATCCGGGCACAGCGCTGAATGAACAGTGGAAAGACCATTTTTTTGTCGGCAAGTTTGTAGGATCACCTGCGAATTCAGGGATTCATGCATTTACGCTCAAGGAAAGCGGGGCTTCTTTTGAGTTGGAGAAAGAAGAGCAAATTTTGGATGGTCTGCTGCCGACAAGTATAGATTTTGGCCCTGACGGCGCTATCTATTTCTCAGATTGGATTGAGGGCTGGACACTTAAACAAAAAGGGAGGATCTGGAAGCTTGATACACCAGACGGATCCAAAACTCCTGCCCGGATTGAAACAAAATCTCTTCTTGGCGAAGATTTTTACGAACATTCTGCAGAACACCTCTCCCGGCTGCTGACCCATGAAGATATGCGTGTTCGGCAAAAGGCACAGTTTGAACTCGCGGAAAGAACCGAAACCGAAACGTTTTTGACTGCCATTGAACAAAGAGATCATCAATTAGCTCGTATCCATGGAATTTGGGGACTTGCACAAATTGCCCGGCAATCACCGGATGAGTCTGAGCATTTAATTTCCTTCCTGGATGATTCAGATCCTGAAATCAGGGCTCAGGCAGCTAAAATGCTTGGGGATGTGAAATACGAACCTGCAGGTGAATTTCTGATTCCTTTACTGCTGGATGAAAACATGCGGGTCCGGTTTTTTGCTACAGAAGCATTAGGAAGTATTTCATGGAGACCGGCATTCGATCCAATAATAGAGATGCTGGAAGAAAACAATGATGAAGATATATATTTGCGTCATGGAGGTGCCATTGCCCTGGAACGGATCGGAGACGAGGAGGCACTGAGAGAACTTTCAGTCCATTCATCACGGGCTGTCCGGATTGCTGCCCTTGTGGCTCTGAACCGGCTTGAGAGTCCCGCTGTAGTTGATTTTCTGGCAGATGAGGATGAATTTATTGTTACAAACGCAGCGCGGGCCATAAATGATGATACCATGATAGAGGAGGGGCTGGAAGAGCTCTCAAAATTTCTTGAACAAAGTCGTTTTATGAATGAGCCGTTAATTCGACGGGCGATCAACGCAACGCTTTATCTTGGTTCACAGGAAGGCGCCGACAGGCTGGCCTCCTTTGCTGTGAGGAATGATATACCGGAACCCTTGAAAACTGAAGCGTTAGAGACGCTTGCGGTCTGGCCGGAGCCATCGGTTCTGGATCGTGTGACCGGAGATCCGCGTGGCGAGATTGAAAATGATCCGGAAGAAGTACGGGAAGCTGCAGTGCCAATCATAAATGAGATTTTGTCTGATGAAAGCGGTAATGTGAAAATTTCTGGTCTGAAAATCGTGAGTAATCTTAATTTAACTCAAGCAATTCCTGATATTTTACACCTCATCGAAGAGGATCCGTCACCGGATGTCCGGATTGCATCGCTGCGTACTCTTGTGGATATGAAGTTCGAGGGAATAGAAGAGGTTGTATTTGTTGCGATGGAAGACGAAGCCACAAGCGTACGAAGGAATGCGCTTAGGTTGGTACCTGATCTTAATTTACCGGAAGAAAATATGGTGAATATTATTGAAATGGCTTTGGAGAACGGGACTATTGAAGAGAAACAATCGGCTTTAAATATTCTTGGCAATATCGATCATCCTTCATCCTATGCAATACTTAACCGGCAGATGGATCTGCTTATGCAGGATGAGTTGGAAAATGAAATTGAACTGGACCTGGTACTTGCTGCAGAAGCAGTGGAATCAGATTCGTTACAGGAACGGCTCCGTGTCTATCAATCTGAAAAAAACCGGGACGATTCTGTTTCTGTATACAGAGAATCACTCTATGGCGGTGATGCGGGGGAGGGCAGAGAGCTTTTCTATCAGAATGCAGCAGCGCAGTGCATTCGATGCCATGTTGTAGAAGGTGAGGGTAGTGATGTGGGACCGGATCTTACAGAAGTGGGAACCAGAATGTCACGGGAAGAATTATTAAGGGCAATGGTTCATCCCAACGCCAGTCTCCCGCCCGGATACGGAACGGTTACATTGACTCTCCAGAATGGAGAAATTGTGCGGGGAATGTTGAGTGCAGAGTCAGATAAACAGATAACAGTAACAACCAGAGAGCAGGAGTTGGTAATTGAAAAAGATGAGATTGCTGAACGAGTCAATTCTCCTTCGGGAATGCCTGCAATGGGAAATCTGCTTACCCGAAGTGAACTTCGTGATATTGTGGAGTATTTAACGACATTGAAAGCCGGAGATAATTAGTCAGGATCAGGAATTTGTAAATAAACATGCTACTACGTGCAAAATGAGTGCGTCAGATGTAAAAATGACTAGTGATGTAACCACAAAATATGTAACCACAAAAGTCATTTTGTACTAATCATGTTCTCAGCAG
>CAYOLE010000043.1:0-17496 GCA_964404705.1 uncultured Rhodohalobacter sp.
CGTGTAGTACACGTAGATTAATCTATAGTTAATATTTGCAAAAAAATTACGACCACAGGTTTATAAACTGAATATTATTTGAGTGACAGCTTACACAGTATTTTTTGGAAAATTGTTCACCCTCCCGTATATCTGATTCAGTTATTATAGCAAAATCAAACTGATGTTCTGACCCCGTGTTACTTATCCATTGTATAACAATGGCTGTACTCAAAACCAGAATTGATAGAAGTAAAAGGAGTTGAATTTTTCTATTGAGCACCATATCTGCAAAAGCTGCGATATTTCAACTTAAATATCTATTAAAGGTAGTCTTAAGTTCATTCAGCAACCTATCCGAATTACATAACAATCAGATACTACTTAATGTCCTGTTGTTAATGTTTTTGAAGCTATTCTACGATTATAAAACGTAAACAGGCCAATCATAATACCCCACTGAACGAACACGGTTGCCACGGAAAATGTACTAAGTGGATTGTACCAGGTATCCGGTGCGTATACAGCGGCACTGAGGTATATCCACCAAACCAGAAGTGTGATAACTTCTACCGGAATTACATATTTGAGAACGGCTGTCCACCACTTTCCAAGCTGGACTCTGCTTTCGTCTGTATTAACGAGTGTCCTTCTGAATTTATCGGCACCGAATATAATGACTGCAAAAGAGATAAATCCACCGGAAACCATCAGACCCACACCCCATACAAAATCCTGGTTGGCAAAAATCTCCAGGTTGATTGCAGATGGAAGTCCAAACAAAAATCCGGTGGTGCATACAGCGATTGTTGCTTTTTTGCGAGTAATTCCCATATCGACAAATACTTTGGTCGCTAATTCAATCATAGAGATGAGGGAACTGAACGCCGCAAATGTAAGTGCAAGGAAAAACAGAATGGCGAAAATTTGACCACCTGGCATTTCATGGAAAAGCTGTGGCATCCACATAAATGTAAGACCTGTTCCTGCCGGCCCTGAAGTCTGCATCACGTTCAGGATCTCGCCGTTGCTCATTTGACTGCCGAGTGTACCGAAAACAGTAGAGAATATGATCATTGCTGCGACCAGGGAGACTATATTATTCCCAATACCCGTTTGAAGGGCGGTAATAGTAATATCATCCCTTTTTCTCATATATGCGCCATATGTGAGGATCAATCCCCAGGCTGCACCGGTATCCCATGCATTTTGTGTGAGTGCCTCTAACCACAGCCTGGGTTGGGCAAGGGTAGACCAGTCGGGTGTGAACAGGTAGTTTAATCCGGCTCCGCTGCCCGGTAATGTCAGTGCCCGGATGAGTGCTATTAATAGTACCACGAGCAGAGAAGGGATCAGAATTTTATTAATGCGTTCAATGCTTTTAATTCCTTTGATAATTATAAGAGCACCACAAATCATGATAAAAGCATGAAATACAGAGGGGAGCATTGAACTCTGAAATCCATCCCAGACAGTATTCGCTTGTTCGAGATTTTCAGGCAGGGCAGCAAAAATTGATTCAAGCAGGTAATAAAGGCACCAGCCGGCAACCACACTGTAATAAAACATGATGGCGGTGGCAACAAACCCGATGAAAGATCCCATCCAGGCAAACTTTTCGCCTGCAATCTTAATAAATGAGCCAATGACTCCTTTACGGCCATTACGGCCTATGCCATACTCAGCAATAATGAGGGGAATTGACCAGATGAACAGAAAAGCCACCCAGGCTATAAGAAATGCGCCGGCTCCCTCGTCGCCTCCCTGTTGAGCCGCTATCCTTGGAAACCTCCAAATATTACCTGTTCCAACAGCAATTCCTAAAACACTAAGTAAGAGCCCCCATTTGGTTGCAAATCGTTCTTTATTTTCTGTCACTGATTTACTATTGGTTTACTTTTTTTTATAGCCCGTTACTGAAATGATTTGATAAGGAACTTAAATAAAAAAGATATAGCCCATAAACCAGTATTTTTCTTTGAGATTCCTGACCTTTTTTATCTGGCATTTATGCTTTTTTTCCGGGAATTTGGGTTGAATATCCACATACCTTTAAAAACCATTCTTTCTACAGAAAACTTCATTGCCTCGGAAGAATTGATAGATTGTGCAGATCTTGTCAGTAGTAACATAAGAGAAGCCGGTTTAAATAAAGAGGAGTGATTACATTTTTTTGAAAATTAGGAATAATAAATTGTAATTATTACACTTTAAAAGTTTTCTGTCAGGCTTTGAGGATGTAAAATTTCTTAGCTGAGATCATATATTAATCAGGTTTATATGCATTATTTATGTAAATAAAAATAGTCTTTTTCAAACTTTCCATCGAACCCCTAAAACAGATCGTTAATGAAACCACTATCTATTATAAGATTTAATCAGCTTCAATTAATTCTTACTGGATTTTTAGTCTTTACTCTTTTATTTACAGGCTGTACAGAAAACGATAACAATGAAGAAGTTATGAATAACAATAAAGAGCAGTTTGGTCAGCTGGAAGATGGTAGAGATGTTGAGCAGTTTACAATGACCAATGCCAACGGCATGGAAGTGAAAATTATAAATTATGGTGGAATTATCACTTCTTTAAAGGTGCCTGACCAAGAGGGCGAATTCGAAAATGTTGTGCTTGGTTTTGATAATCTGGAGGACTACCTCGGTGAACACCCTTATTTTGGAGCTTTAATTGGAAGATATGGAAACCGAATTGCAGACGGTCGTTTTGAACTTGATGGTGAAGAGTATCAACTGGCAACAAACGATGGCAATAACCATCTTCACGGTGGTGAACAAGGCTTTGATAAGGTGTTGTGGGATCCAGAGCTGCTGGATGATCAAACGCTGAAACTGACCTATTTGAGTGAAGATGGTGAAGAGGGATATCCAGGAAATTTGAATGTTACGGTTACTTATACTTTAACCGATGAAAATGAATTGATAATAGAGTTTGAAGCGGAAACAGATAAGGCTACGCCGGTAAACCTTACAGCGCATAGTTACTTCAATCTGACCGGTGACCCATCTAATACAGTCCTGGATCATGAACTAAAGTTGAATGCCAGTCATTTTACCCCGGTCAATGAAGAACTGATTCCCACAGGAGAAATCGCAGCTGTTTCAGATTCGCCGTTTGATTTTACGGACGTAAAAAGAATCGGTGAAGATATTGAAGAGGTAGACGGGGGATATGATCATAATTTTGTTCTTGATGATTCCACAGACACACTTAAATTAGCCGCTGAATTAACAGAATCTGGTAGCGGAAGAAAACTGTCGGTTTACACTACAGAACCTGCAATTCAATTCTACTCTGGTAACTTTCTGGATGGATCTCTGCAAGGACCTGACGGTACCTCCTTTGAACAGTATTCCGGTTTATGTCTTGAACCTCAACACTATCCAAACTCACCTAATGAACCCTCGTTTCCATCAACTATTCTTCGTCCCGGCGAAACATACGAATCTACCATTGTCTATGAGTTTTCTGCTGAATAAAAAGAGTGGTGTAAGTCGATGAGGATTCTGATAAATAAACCTGTAGAAGGTTTTTAATTTTCATTAAAATTACATCTATGTCAGAAAGTTATTACAAGGATTATGACCGGATTTTAGTTGCACTCGACTGCATTATATTTGGGTTTGACAGACAAAATCTTAATCTGTTGTTGATCAAAAGAGATTTTGAACCGGAGAAGGGGAAATGGTCTTTAATGGGTGGTTTTTTAGATAAAAATGAAAGCCTGGATGATGCAGCCAATCGAATTTTATATAAACTGACTGGATTAAAGGATATCTATCTTGAACAGCTCCAGGGTTTTGGAACAGTTAAAAGAGATCCGGTAGAACGAACGATATCCATTGCTTACTATGCTCTGATCGATATACACAAACATAATGAAGATCTTCTCAGTGATTATAATGCACGCTGGTTTCCTATTAATGAAGTACCTGAACTGATTTTTGATCATGGTAAAATGGTGGAAGCGGCCAAGGTACGTCTGCGCTTTAAGGCATCCAGTCAGCCAGTAGGTTTTGAACTCCTGCCTGATAAATTTACTTTGCCTGAGTTGCAGCAGCTGTATGAAGTAATTTATGACACTGAATTTGATAAGAGGAATTTCAGGAGAAGAATTTTATCGATGGATGTGCTGGAAAAGACGAATGAGAAACAGAAAGAATATTCCAAAAAAGGTGCATTTCTCTACAAGTTTAATGATGAAAAATATAACAATCACGTGAAGAATGATGGGGCTTCTGCAATTAGATTCAAACCGCCGAATGTCTGATCAGTTTTGCTTAATTGTGTTGATCAAAAGAGTTCCACCGGTATCTCTGTGCTGATTCAGTCCTGTTAAAAGGTGTCGAATATATAATTTATCAGGCGGCATTATTTCCATTATTTCAAAACTCAGAGGATTTGTTATTTCCTCAATCGAACAACAGGCCACCCATCTTCATCCCATTCTACTTTCTGGATGAGCAGTTTGGAGCGACCCTCATCTGAAAGATCATATGCATGTGCTATCAGGTAATCTGTGTTGTTAAATGTGTAAACAGAGTTGTGTCCTATAGCTGCGTAGTTTTCTCCATCGCCACCCAATACAAAAGAACCTCCGCCGTATAACATGTTTTCCCCGGCTTTGTCGAGATAAGGACCGGTTATATTTTCAGATCTGCCAACTACTATTTTATAGGTGCTGTCTTCATTGCGGCAGCAAGCATCCCATGAAACAAACAGGTAGTAATAATTATTTTTTTTGAAAATAAAGGGGGCTTCAATGCTGCTGTTCATTGCATTTCCGGCACTTCTTTCATCCAATTTCCAGTATCGGTGCCTTGCTGCTACAGTGTGCCACTCCTGAGGTTCTTTTGCAATTTCTATCATGTTATCATCCAGCTGCACCAATTTCATTCCTGCCCAAAATGAACCAAATACCAGCCACGGTGTTCCGTCGTGATCGATGACCGGAGCCCCGTCAATGGCATTCCAAAGATCTCTTCCAGGAACCGACCGGACTACCTGGCCATGGTCCACCCACTCAAAATCCGGATCATCTGGATGGAGCGTACTGTTCGTTGCCACCCCGATTGCTGATGTGTTTTTACCAAAAGATGATATGGAGTAATATAGATAGTAGGTACCCCCGCGTTCAATAATGCTGGGTGCCCAGATATGATTTCCAAAATCTTCAACCACATCAAAGGTCCATGCAGGAGCTGAATTAAAGACAGGATCGAGTGGCTGCCAATTTTCCATGTCAGGGGACGCCCAGCTCGAAATGCCACGGCCTGTATTAAAAATATAATACATATCATCTTGTTGGATGATTGAAGGGTCGTGAACACGTATATCAATATGTTGTGCCTGTAAACCCTGTAAAGTGCTTGAGGTAGTAATCAACAGCACGGTAAAACTCAATATTGTAATGAATGCTCTGATCTTGTTAATGAAGAATGATATATGCATGATATCGTTGTTTAAAAGATTTGAAAACTAAAGAACGAAAGGGAGTTTGAGAAAATCAATCAAGATGTTAACAGACTATCTATCATCATCCTGATAGAGATCATCATGCTCTTAGAGTGAACCATGAAACCATCTTTAAATCTATAAAGTTTTTCCTGATTATTACTGAACCTTATGTTTTGTAGCAGTTATAATTTTAAAGTTGCTTGCGCAGGATTTGTAATATTTAACTAAAAAAAAATTCTATTTCTGAGAATTATAAAAAATAGCTCTTAATATAATTTTATTGAAAAAATCGGTTTGAGCCATACGGAGGCATATAATAGTAATACTATCTTATTCGTCATTGGTCCTCTGAAAATATTAGAGGCCCCTTGTTTTTTAAATGTAATATTGACACTATTTTATTAATTCATAAAAGCGCTTCTTTCTTTTAGCTTTTCAAGAGATAATTTATGTCTGATTCTGATAGCTAGCAGAGGGGAGTGGTTAAATAATAAAACCCCAAAATCTATCATACATGAAGTTAACATTACTATTTAAAATGATCTTGAAAATGTTGATGGTAATTCCGCTTTTTCTTTTCTGGACAAACGGAATTGCTCAGCACCAGGTATCAGGTACGGTTATTGATAGCAACTCTCAGGAGCCTCTGCCGGGTGTAAGTGTTCTTGTAATGGGAACGGAGCAGGGAACTGCCACTAATGTAGATGGTGAGTTCGAACTCACCGCTCCCGATGATCAATCTGTGCTTGTTTTTACCTATATCGGGTATACAAGACTTGAAGTGCCTATTGATGGCAGAAGTGAACTTGAAATTGAATTGGAGCAAAGTGTTCTACTTGGAGATGATGTGGTTGTGGTTGGTTACGGTACACAACGAACGGAAAGTCTGACAGGTTCGGTAGCTTCAGTTGCAGCTGAAAATATGGCTCGGGTTCCTGTGCCTACGGTAACCCATGCGTTACAGGGAATGGCACCCGGACTTCAATTGCTGGATGGGGGTGATCGTCCTGGTCGCAATCAGCTGAACCTACTGATCAGGGGTCAGGGTACATTGGGCCGGGGAGATAATACTGGTGATGCCGGGGCTGCACGTCCTCTGGTTTTGATTGACGGTGTACAAGGCAATCTTGCTAATGTAGATGTTGATGACGTCGAAAGAATATCAATACTGAAAGATGCGTCTTCGGCTGCAATTTATGGCTCACGAGCTGCAAATGGTGTGATTCTGGTTACCACGAAACGTGGTTCTGCCCAGGGGTTGCAGATTAACTACAATGGGTATACTGGTATACAGGATATTACAGCCTGGCCAGAACGGGTGGATACGGAAACGCACATGCGGCTTGCAAACGTAGCCCGGACGAACATGCTAAACTGGTGCCTCGATGGTCGTGATCCAGGTGCTCAAACTGAAGCAGACTGTCATGATAACCCCAGTTATGCTCCGCGTTACTCAGAAGAGTATATTCAAAATACGATCGCCGGAACAGATCCTGATGCTTATCCGTCGAATGAATGGGTAGATGCAATCTTCAGTCCTGCACCGATTCAGGATCATACGCTTCGAATCTCAGGCGGAAATGCGGAGGCACGCTATGCGCTTTCTCTTAATTATATGAATGAAGAGGGCATGATGGCGAATACCGGTACCGACCGTTATGGTGTGCGCCTGAATACCGACTTCCAGATGTCGGAACAAATTTCCGGTGGAGTGGACCTGTCTGCTAATCGTCGGTGGGATGTTATTCCAGCCGAAAACTGGGCTTCCACGTTCTACATCATCCATGATACACCTCCGACCCGTCGAACGAAGTTTAGCGATGGTTCGTATGGTTTGAACCTCTTTGGCCGCAGCCCACTGGCATCAGCCGAAGTTAGTGGTAATGAACAGAGGGTTTTTTGGGAAGGTACAGCAACCGGCCGCGTGAACTATGAATTTATTCCAGGTTGGGCTGAACTGCGAACACAGGCTTCCTTTGATTTTGGAAGTATGGACTGGGAGCTTTTCCGAACGGATCCAGACCTCATTGAGGAGTATCCTTCTGACGGATATTATTGGGGTCCCAGTTTTGGAGAAAACCGTTCAAATACCTCACGGCAAACCACATTACAGGCAATTATCGATTTTGGCCAGACTTTCCAGGATAACCACGACATCTCAGGTTTGTTAGGATACGAACAGGTGCATTATGATTTCGAAGAGTTTCGCGCCTGGAGAGATCAATTCTACAATAATGATCTTCGTCGGCTTAATCTGGGCAACTCTTCGAACGATGGAAACATGGGTTACGGAAGTGAATGGGGGCTTCGTTCACTGTTCGGTCGTTTTAACTACGAGTTTCTTGGGCGGTATTTATTTGAATTCAACGCTCGTTATGATGGCTCAAGCCGCTTTGCAGAAGGCCATCGCTATGGGTTTTTTCCATCATTTTCCCTTGGCTGGAGAGTATCCGAAGAACCGTTCTTCAATATTGACGAGGTTGACGAATTTAAACTACGTGGATCCTGGGGGCAATTGGGTAATCAGGATGTACCGCTTTATTCCTATTATTCTTCAATAAATCTGGGTACTCCATATTACCTGGGCAACTCAGGAGGTACACAGGCCACAGGTGGAGCAGCCACAGACCTTGTCAATGAAGAACTTTCCTGGGAGACCACAACTGTTCTTAATCTTGGCTTTGATTCAGTATTCCTGAATGATCGGCTGACACTCTCTGGCGATGTTTATACAAGGCGAACCGAAGACATACTTTTGCGTTTGTCAATTCCAGATATGGTAGGTCTAAATGCCCCCTTCCAAAATGCAGGAATTGTAGAGAACAAGGGGTGGGAACTTGAAGCTGGATGGCAGGATGTAATCGGTGAGATTAGCTATGGCATTAATTTCAACCTGTCAGACAATAGAAATGAAGTTATCGACCTGGTAGGAACCGGACCTTATATTGAAGGTGGCACCCTCGGCGGAAATGTTATTCAGGAAGGCACTCCGATTGGCGCCTGGTACGGTTTGGAAGCTACAGGATTGTTTAACTCGTACGAACAGATCGATTCTCATGCACAGCCAGCAGGGCAGGTTACGCGCCTGGGTGATATTATCTTCAAGGATCAAAATGATGACGGTGTTATCAATGAAGATGATCGTGTAGTCATCGGCGATCCAAATCCGCGCTATATCTATGGAGTTAATATCAACATGGGTTATAAAAACTTCGACTTTAGCGCTTTTCTTCAGGGTGTTGGCAAAAGAGACCAATATCTGGGACTTGGTTTTGCCCAGGGACCGGTGTGGGAGAACTATACCTCCCAATGGCACACAGATTATTGGACGCCTGAAAACCAGGATGCACGTCATCCGGCATACCACTCCAATTATAACAGGAATTACTACACCACGAACTCCTGGTGGATATTGGACGGTAGTTTTATGAAGCTGCGAAATGTTCAACTTGGCTACACACTGCCCGAAAATATTCTTGGGCGGCTGGGTATACAGAACATGCGATTATATGCAACAGGCAAAAACCTGTGGACGAAGAATAATCTGGGCTTAAATCTGGATCCGGAATATCCGTGGACTGTCGGAGATTATTATCCCCAGACGAAGGTGATCAGTGTTGGCGCCAACATCAGCTTCTAAAAAGACCAAGAAAAGGAATATTATGATGACAAAAAAAATGATTTTAAAAATGAGCAATACAATAAAAAGCATGCTAACAGGATTACTGATCCTGGGAATCGCCTTCGGTACATCAGGATGCAGCGATGAGCTCCTTACTACAGTACCGTCAGACAGAGTTTCTTCGGCTACCTTCTGGGAAAACGAAAGAGACTTCAACACGGCCCTGAATGGTGCATATGAAAGGATGATGGGGGTAAACCTGGATCCCATGTACTTTGATGGTGCGACGGACATCGGGTACTCTCACGCTGACTGGATGCGTCAGCATGAGTATGTAATGGGTCGTGCTAATGCCCTGTCTGGCTGGTCTGCAGGCATTTGGGATCGCATTTTCACAGGAATATCCAGAACAAACGAAGTCCTCACACAACTGGATGTAATTGAAGATGGTGTACTTTCAGCGGAAGCAGCCGATAATATTCGAGGGCAGGCCCTGTTTCTTCGCGGATATTATTATCATGAATTGCTGTGGATGTTTGGTGAAGTTCCTGTATTTACAAGTGTACCTACCGTAGAGGAAGCTCGCGAAACAAGCCGGGCTTCCCGTGAAGAGGTATATTCGCAGATTACAGCAGACTTATCGGAAGCTGCCACTCTGCTGGATCCCAGCTGGCCCTCTGGTGAGTATGGCCGTGCCACCCGGGGAGCAGCTTTGGCTTATCATGCCCGGACTGCACTGTATGAAGCAAGTTGGCAAAAGTATCATGAGGATAATACCTCACGTGCCAACGAGTTGTTTAATACGGCTGCTGACATGGCTCAAGCCGTTATGGATCTTAATGAATATAGTCTGCACCCGGATTTTCGTGAGCTTTTCACTTATGCAGGTGAACAGAGCAACGAAATTATCTTTGACTACCAGAAGGTTTCCGGCCAGAACGGATGGCATGCATGGCTGGGTTTCGCACCCAAAACCATGGGAAGTAATGTAGATGTGGAACCGACAAGGCAGCTGGTGGATATGTTCCCGATGGAAGATGGATTACCCATCGATGAGTCTCCGTTGTACGATCCTGCTCCACCAAATATCACCTATGATGGAGATGACCCCACAGTTGAGACTCTGGGAATGTATGAGAACCGCGATCCAAGATTTTATGGCACGGTTCTCTTTCCGGGTGGCGAGTTTAATGGCACTATTTACAACTCTTATCCGTCATGCAATGACGGAGCCCCAGAAGGTTTTTGTAGTCCCACCTCAGACAGGATTTTGATATCGGACTATAATAACACCTACACCGGTTATATAGCGATGAAATATGTGGACCCGGAAGACGAATCTTCGCCGAGCAACAGCGGGCTCAATATTATCAAAATGAGGTATGCTGATGTTCTGTTAATGTATGCCGAGGCAAAAGCTGAGCTGGGAGAGCTGGACGAATCAGTGAACAATGCGCTTCAGGAGATTCGAGACCGGGTGGATATTCCGCTGCCAAATGATGTCACCGCAATGGATCAGCAGGAAGCTATCGACTTTATCCGTAATGAGCGGACGATCGAACTGGCATGGGAAGGCTTGCATTTGGCTGATATACGCAGATGGAAAACCGCAGAAGATGTGCTAAATGGCAACGTGCATGGAATCGATACATCTCGCGGCGAAGGGAATTTTGCCCCTCTGCCGGGCCAGCATACGCGGTCATTTACCTCGCCGAGAGATTATTTATGGCCTATCCCTTCCGGTGAGCGGGATCTGAACCCCAATCTGGAACAAAATCCGGGTTATTAAACCTGCCAAAACATAAGATTAGAGAAAAAGAAAATAAGAAAGAGGGTGGAATAAAAAATTTCATCCTCTTTTTTTTGTTCTGAAAATACCCTTGTATGATTCAATGTATCGTTTGCCATTTTCGTAGTAGGAGTTTCAGCATACATAGTTCTTTATCGGGGTTTAATTTTCCTTATCTTCACGAATTCAGAATTATCAGTATAGTTTTAAACTTTTCACAAATACATGAGTTCATACGATCCATCGGTAATTGAACCTAAATGGCAAAAGCACTGGCTCGAAAATAAGACATTTAAAACGGAGAAAGAGTCGGATAAACCGAAGTACTATGTCCTTGACATGTTTCCATATCCGAGTGGATCGGGGCTTCATGTGGGTCACCCTGAGGGTTATACAGCCACTGATATTCTGGCCCGGTACAAACGGATGAATGGGTTTAATGTTCTTCACCCGATTGGCTGGGATGCGTTTGGGCTTCCGGCTGAACAATATGCAGTAAAGACTGGAACTCATCCCAGAATTACCACCGAAAAAAATGTAAAACGGTTCAGGGAACAGTTACAAATGCTTGGATTTTCTTACGACTGGGATCGTGAAGTAAATACCACAGACCCTAACTATTACAAATGGACGCAGTGGATCTTTCTGAAACTTTATGAAAAAGGACTGGCTTACGAAGATGAAGCCCCGGTAAACTGGTGTCCGGAACTGGGAACGGTTCTTGCCAATGAAGAGGTGATTGATGGCAAGAGCGAAGTGGGCGGATATCCGGTGATTCGCAAACCCATGCGCCAGTGGGTTCTGAAAATCACGGAATATGCTGATAAACTGCTTGATGGCCTGGACGATCTGGAGTGGCCGGAATCAACCAAAGAGATGCAGCGTAACTGGATCGGCCGCTCAATCGGTGCAGAGATCGATTTTCAGGTAGAAGGACACGATCAGAAAATTGATGTCTTTACCACACGGCCCGATACACTTTTTGGAGCAACCTATATGGTTCTTGCGCCTGAACATCATCTTGTACGAGATATTACCACATCAGAGCAGAGGAAAGATGTTGAGGATTACGTTCAAAAAGCAGGCCTCAAATCAGACCTGGAACGGCAGGAAGAAACGAAAAAAAAGACAGGCGTTTTTACTGGAGCATACGCGATCAATCCTGCAAACAATGCGAAAATTCCTGTCTGGGTAGCAGATTATGTGCTGGCGCATTACGGCACAGGAGCGATTATGGCAGTGCCGGGTCAGGATCAGCGTGACTGGGAATTCGCGAAAACATTTGATCTTCCGATTATCCGCACCGTTGAGCCTCCCGAAGATTTTGATGGTGAAGCATATATAGGAGAGGGTGTTGCTATTAATAGTGATTTTCTTAACGGACTGGAGGTCACCGAAGCAAAAACAAAGATGATCGAGTGGCTTGAAGAAAAGGGTGTGGGCAAGAAGAGTGTGAACTACAAATTGCGTGACTGGCTCTTTTCCCGTCAGCGTTATTGGGGAGAACCTTTTCCTATAATTCATGTAGATGGATATCCAAAGCCTTTGCCGGAGAGTGAATTGCCTGTAACCCTTCCTGAAATAGATGATTATCAGCCTACAAAAAATGGTGAGCCGCCATTAGCCAAAGCAGGCAACTGGCTGAAAACAACTGATCCTGAAACGGGCAAAGAAGCAATCCGCGAAACCAACACGATGCCGCAATGGGCGGGAAGCTGCTGGTATTACCTGCGGTATATCAGTCCTGATTTTGATGGCGGTCCGGTCGAACCAAATGAAGAGAAATACTGGATGCCGGTGGATCTTTATGTAGGAGGTTCAGAGCATTCCGTGCTTCATTTGCTATACGCAAGATTCTGGCATAAGGTATTGTACGACTGCGGAGTGGTGTCAACACCGGAACCCTTTCAGAAACTAATTCACCAGGGAATGATACTGGGTGAGATGGAATACACGGCCTTCAAACATAATAATTCATATATCTCAGCGGAGCAGGCTAAAGATTACGGTGATGTTAAACGTGTTCGGGTGAGCGAGGCTGATGTTGAAAAGCGTGGTGAAAACTTTTATTTGAAGGAAACAGATTTCCAGGTGGAATCAAAGGCACACAAAATGTCCAAATCGCGTGGCAATGTGATTAATCCGGATGATGTAGTTGACCAATATGGAGCGGATTCCCTGCGCCTCTACGAAATGTTTATGGGTCCCCTTGAACAGGTGAAGCCCTGGAGTACAAAAGGAGTTGAAGGTGTGAACCGTTTTCTAAACCGGGCCTGGCGATTGATTGTTGGAGATGAAGAGAGTGAGTCAACTCTGTCTGAAGATGCCGAAGCGAATGCCGATCAGATGAAAGTACTTCATGAGGCAATTAAGAAAGTGACCGATGATATTGAAAACCTCCGGTTTAATACTGCCATTTCCGCGCTGATGATCTTTGTAAATGAAGCCAGACAGTGGAAAGAATTACCTGAAGATGTGGCTAAACAATTTTTGAAGTTGCTCTCTCCATTTGCTCCCCATGTGGCCGAAGAATTGTGGAGTTATATTGGCAGCGAAAATACAATTGCCTACGAACCCTGGCCACGGCACAAGGAGGAATATCTTGTGGAAAAAAGTATCAGTTATCCCGTGCAGGTAAATGGAAAAGTTCGGGCGAATATCGAAGTGCCTGCCGATAAAGCAAAGGATAAGGATTATGTACTGAGTGTGGCGAAAGATCAGAAGAATGTTCAGAAACACCTGGATGGTACTACTATAATAAAGGAAATTTTTGTACCAGAGCGGATCGTAAATTTAGTAGTGAAGTAGCAAAGAGGCCAGTTGTAAGGATTTGTTCGTTGCAAACAGCAAATCATCATTAAAAATGACCGCAACGTGTATTACCAGGCCTGGACATCAGGTTCTTCCCGGATGATGTCTGATGATAGGCCATCCTGAAACTCAATCTGATCAAGCGGGAAATCAGGGATAAATAAGGCACCCGTATGGAATCCTTTGAATAAAAGGGGAACTCCGTCATAAGAATCGTGAAGAGAAACGTCAGTCATAGTGAACTCATAGGCATCCTCTACAATCATAGCCCGTTCATTTGAATGGATTTCAATATTCTCGAATGTAAGATCTTTAACCCTCGTTATCCGGACTCCTTTCTCAGAATTTGCTACAACGATGTTTTTCAGGTTTACATTTTCGAGCCATTTTTCAGGCAACCCGGTTAATACTATCGCGTTCGGTACGCCGTCTATGTGAATGTCAGATATGTGAATGTTTCGAATCAAAGGGGAGGGGCCGGTAACACCGGGACCTGTATAGTATGTGTTAAAATTTATCGCTTCATACGTGATATTGCTCATCTGTATGTCATGTATAAAGATATTTTCTATAACATTCCCACGTCCTCTTTCGGTTTTGAAACGGATACCCCGGTCACTCCCATCAAACAAGGCGTTGTGAACATACACATTCCTAATTCCGCCGGATGTTTCACTTCCAAATACCACACCGCCGCTGCCGGTACGCACTTCTCTTGCTTCAAAATTTCGAACAACCACGTTTTCAGTAGGAATATCAATTTGAAGACCATCTTCATTTAGACCGGATTTTAACACCACGGCATCATCACCGGTTTCAAAATGGTTATACTCTACCAATACGTCTTTGGAAGAATCTATCACAACACCATCTCCATTTGGTGCCCTGAGGCTGTTGATGGTAATATTGCGAATGATGGCTTTATTACTATAGATCAGGTGTACATTCCACATTGGCGAATCAAGCAGTGTGATCCCCTCAACAAGTATGTTATCAGATTCCCAAAAGATGACAAAATTTGGCCGCATTCCTTCCATTCCAGATCCTTTACCAAAATTACGACGGGAAAGCGGAACCCTGGAGGCAATGGCACGGGGTGGTGCTCCATGTTCTCTGTACCATTCCCACCAGTGGTCGCCCTGGGCATCCAGCACACCATTTCCCGTAATGGCTACATTGGAAAGTTTATAAGCATAAATCATGGGTGAGTAATTAAAAGCTTCCACACCTTCATGCCGCTGCTTAACTACCGGCAGGTAATCTTCCTTATTCGTACTGAAATAGATCGTCGCACCTTCTGATACGTGCAAATTGATGTTACTCATAAGATGGATAGGACCTGAAAGCCAGTCACCGGCAGGTACCAGCACTTTACCGCCACCTGCACGATGAGCTGCTTCTATGGCTTTGTGAAATGCATTGGTATTTATATAGGCAGTGTCCTCTTCCATATCGACTGCTCCAAAATCTCTAATATCAAATGTCTGATCCGGAAACTCAGGCCTTTCAAGGACAGGCATATCAAATGGCGGAGATGTTGGGGCAATTTCGTTGGGTACTTCTGTTTGTTGAGCAAGACAATTAGAAGAAACGAGAATAAAACAAAGCAGAAAGGATAAGAAAATGCCCCGATACCGGAAGGGTGAGTGTTTCATGATAGCGTATTTCATTAGCAATAATACATATTTGATGTAGATCTGGAAAAAACTAAAGCAATAGCGAAGTAATGCGTTTTCACTAATTCACTACCCATCAGAGATAGAAGATTAACCTCTGCGTGTTTTAAGTTACCGGTTAAATTATATATATTATTTAATGGATATGCAAAGGTTGAACCTATATTCTGACAGTATTAAATCACCAGCTGTCAATTTGATGACTACAAAACAGGAAATATAAAAAAACCTGATGCTCTTATTAAATTGCTATTCCCGAAGTTTGATTGTGCTGTTTGCAGTTGCAGTTATGATTAACAGCCTGGCAGGAGAAGATTCATTTGCGGCATCATTTCACTATAATGATTGTGAAAGGACCGGCACCTCAACTGAATCAGAATTTCTGGAGGCGGTAGAGATATTTGCTGACAATGTTCTAAAAAACGGAAGAGACAAGTATGGAGAGATACACTCACCTCTGTTTGTGGATGGAATATCAGTGGTAACGGGAGATCCTGTCCTCTGGGATTTTTATGAGGGAGATACATGGATTCTTTCCAATTTTGCAAGCCAGCAAAATCTGATGCGGGTTCTGAATGGACTCACAGGTTTAACGTGTGATGAGACTTATAAACAGGCAGCAGCTGACGCAGTACAATATATGTTTGACCATCAAACAGGATCCAACGGTTTACTATACTGGGGTGGACATCAGTTTGTGGATCTGTACACCATGCAGAATCAGTTTGAGTCCAGACCTCATGAATTAAAAAATCACTTTCCGCTCTATTCATTTATGTGGGAAGTTGATGAAAAATCAACCCGGCAAATGTTAAAAGCGATATGGAATGCACACATATTGGATTGGGGAGTGCTGGATCTAAACAGGCATGGAAAATATAATCTCGAAATGGGTAAACTATGGGATCATGATTTTAAAAATCCAGAACCATTTTTTGAAGGGGAGGGACTTACTTTTATTAACGCAGGATCAGATATGATTCAGGTGGGAATGGCACTCTATCATCTGGATGGCAATGAAAATGCCAAAACATGGGCAACAAGGCTTTATCAACAGTACGTAAATGCCCGTCATCCTGAGACAGGCCTGGGAGTCTATCAATACAGTAAGCCGAAACAGCGTAATACACCACCTGAAGATGGCCCATTGGAAGGAGAGCTTACTTACTCAAGTTATGGAGATCGTGCACAAAATCAATTCGGCAGCGTGTATGGTTCAATTGCTCTTGAGGGAAATGTTATGTGGGGAAACCGTGTAAGAACTATTTATGGTCAAAGTGCTGTAATCCTGTTGCATATTGCTGAAATGTTGAAAGGAAGCGCAGCAGGAGATGATTTTCTGAACTGGACTCTGGAGGGCATGAGAGCAATTGCCAGCCATGCCTATAACTCTGATGATAATTCATTCCTGCCGATGTGGACAGACGGGAAGGATCTTACCGGTCAGGTTTTTCCAAGAACTGGTTATTATGGTGAAAAAGGAACTGAATTCCGTTCTGTCAAACCCGATGGTACAATGATGATTTCTTTTACAAGAGCTGTGCGTATAACTGAAGGTGATGAAAAAATATGGAATGTTGTGCGGCATATGTTTCTTGATCAAGATTTAGGAGATCCGGGTAATTCTATTACTGACGATTCATCACTAAATTTAACCACCTCTGTATCTAATCCGGATATTCTTATCGCGGTACTCGAATTGTATAAGCTAACCGGAGAAGAACCCTATATTATACTTGCAGAAAGAATTGGAAAAAATATACTTGCTGAGAGGTTTCATGATGGATATTTTTTGCCTTCCAAAAAACATAAATATGCCAGATTTGATGCACTTGAACCGTTAGCTCTTTTGCACTTCGTTGCTACAAAACATGGTAAAAGTCATCTTGTACCTCCGTATTTGACGGGATCAGGAAGTACTGACGGTGAAAAATTTGTAGAAGGGATTGACGGAAGGCCTACTGATCAGCTAATTTATGAAGAAACTATAGACTAATGACGTGTCAATGATGATATGGCGGGTTTGAGTCATCGGATGAGTCAATCCCAAGTCATCACAATTTTATAAAATCTCATTTTTTCGAAAAAACTCATCCGATGACTATTACCTGCAACCAAACTTTTACAGCTGACATAACACTAATAT